>CAZPEJ010000112.1:0-1375 GCA_964585465.1 uncultured Ardenticatenaceae bacterium | reverse complement strand
GGCAAAAGCGCGTAAAAGGGTATCCATGTCATTGAGTTTATCGGCAATAAGGTTTAATCTAAAAACTGCCCTACGGCGCATTGGGGTAGAACAGCGGCTGTCCAAACCTGTCCACCCCGTACTCGCCAATTTTTTCCTGCGTTTCGGCCGAAATCAACCACTCCACAAACGATTGGGCTAACTCGTTGTTGATGCCTTCCTTGTCTGGGTTCACCGGAATCACTCCATACGGATTAAGCAGGGAAGTATCACTGTTTTCGGCAATGCTATTTCCCCCTACGACCACTTGCAAATTGGGTAATTCAGCTTGCATAGACAAAAAAGTCCCCCGGTCGGTCAGGGTATACGCCCCTGTTTCATTGGCAAAAAGCAGGGTGTCTCCCATGCCTTGCCCCAACGACTTGTACCACTCCTCGCTGGTTGCGTCGGGGGCCAGGCCCGCTTTTTCCCACAACCCCAACTCTTTGGTGTGGGTGCCACTGTCGTCCCCACGCGAGGCAAAAACAGCCTGGCTGGTGGCAATGGCAGTGAAGGCTTCAACGGCCGTTTCCATCCCCAATACCCCTGCCGGATCATCTACCGGCCCCACCAGCACAAAATCGTTGTACATCACATCCGTTCTAACCACCCCATGCCCCTCGGCCACAAAAGCATCTTCACGGGCGCGGGCGTGTACCAAAATCACATCCGCATCCCCCGCTTCCCCCAACTCAATGGCTTGTCCCGTGCCCACCGCTACCACGTCCACCCGCGCGTTATAGGTTTCCTCAAACGCTGGCAAAATGGCTTCCAACAACCCAGAATCGGCCGTGCTGGTGGTGGTCGCCAGCCGCAAAACCTCTGGTTCCTGCGCTCCGCAAGCCACCAGAAAAACGGACAAAATCAAGAGTAAAAACAGACGTTTCATGTGCCTCCTTAGACTATGGCGTATTGCGTAGTTGTTTGTTTATACACAATACTTTTCGTTATGATAAACCATCATAACGAGGGCGGAGTTTAACGAGGCAGGAAAATTTTGTCAAAAATGGGTTTGGAAAGCAGTTTGGATAGCTTGTTCAACCTCGGCGGCAAAACGGGAAAAACGGCCGATATACTCCAACGCCACCGGAGTCAACACCGCCCCGCCCCCTTTGCGTCCACCAGTTTGGGTCTCTACCAATCGCGTTTGCAGACGCGTTTCCATTTCGTGGATTTTTTCCCAGGCGGTGCGGTAATGAACCCCCAGTTGTTCGGCCGCCGCCGAAATCGAGCCGCTTTCATGAATGGCCTGCAACAACGCCACCCGCCAGATAGAGAGAACCACTTCATCGTTTATTTCTAGCCACAGGTTAAACTTTGGTTCCATAGAATAGACCTTAAAGGGTGAAATCGCACA
>CAZPEJ010000111.1:162-11099 GCA_964585465.1 uncultured Ardenticatenaceae bacterium | reverse complement strand
CACCACATGCACATATTTTCTGATTTGTCAAATATCAGTTAGCGGAAAGTAGAGAATAAACATTATCGGGATTAACTTTATGTCGCGCAGAGACGCGGGGGCGCAGGGAGGGAAAGCTCTCAGCGACTCAGCGCGAGAAACCTTAATGCCGATAAACTCAAATATCAAAAAATTCAAAGGGGTGTTAAATGAATAACGGTACCAACCCGCTCGTTGCTCCAGGGTTAGAAGGCGTAGTGGCGGCGGAAACGCGGTTGAGTCATGTGGATGGACAAAAAGGGGAACTGGTGATTGCCGGGTTTCCGGTGGAGGAACTGGCGGCCCAGGCGACGTTTGAAGAGACGTTTTATTTGTTGTGGCATGGGCAATTGCCCACTCAGAACCAGTTAGAAAGGTTTAAGGCTCAGTTGGCGGCGTTACGGCCGTTACCCCCGGCCACGCTGGTTTTACTGCAAGCTGCGGCCCAGGCCCAAGTGCCCGCAATGGACGCGCTGCGAATGGCGGCGGGAACGCTCAGTTTAGACCTATCGGGGGAAAGTGAAAAAACGGCTTTGGCTCTGGCGGCCCGTTTTCCCACCATCGTGGCGGCCTATTGGCGGCTGCGACAAGGGCAGCAACCGGTAAATCCCGATGGTACCCTGGATCATGCGGCCAATTATCTGTATATGTTGAATGGAGAACGGCCGTTCCCTGCCCAGGTGCGTGGGTTGGAAACTTACCTGAATACAGTGGTGGATCATGGCCTCAATGCCTCCACTTTTGCGGCACGGGTAATTATTGCCACGCAGTCGGATATGGTATCGGCCGTTGTGGGGGCTATTGGAGCATTAAAAGGGCCACTGCACGGAGGCGCGCCAGGGCCAGCATTGGATATGGTCTTTGAAATTGGCACGGCTGACCGCGCCGACAGTTATTTGCGGGCTAAGTTGGAACGCGGAGAACGGCTGATGGGGTTTGGGCATCGGGTGTACAAGGTGCGCGACCCGCGTGCCGAGGTGTTGGCGGGGGCATCGGAAAAGATGTTTCGTGCGGGTGAAAATATGGCGTTATATGACCTGGTGAAATCGGTGGAACAAACGGCCGTTTCCCTGTTGGCGGAGTACAAGCCGGGGCGCAATCTGCAAACGAATGTAGAGTTTTATACGGCTTTGCTGCTACATGGCCTGGGGCTGGAAACCGACTTATTCACGCCCACATTTGCCATTGGCCGGGTAGCGGGTTGGATAGCCCACTGTTTTGAACAACTCAAATACGGCCGTTTAATTCGCCCCCAATCCAGTTACATTGGCAACCATAACCAGCAGTGGCAGCCATTAGCATTGAGATAGGTGATATGGCGTATTGCGTAGACAGAACATGCCATACGCAATACGCAGTCCATCACACGGTTTATGCTTTTTTAGTGGAGAACTTGAAGGGCAGGTAAAGTGGACAAAAACCCAAAAAGCTGGTGGCTGTAAAAACAATTGCCAACACGCCCAAGATAATGGCAACAGTGCCAGAAACCATGCCTGTGAAATACAACACAGCCAATACCAGGGCGGCCAATAAACGAATCACCCGATCAACGGTTCCTACATTTTGCGGTAACATGGTAATCCTCCGTAAATTCAATTTTCGCGCAGTTTTCTGTTTTGTGTCTGTGCGATGTTTTTGGTTTATTTACCCTTTAGACGGAGGTGGCAAAAAAAGGTTACATTGTTTTACAGTTATGTGATGTGCTTGTGGTGAGAAGGTCTTTAACTTGAGGGGGTGTTTCGTTACTTTGCCAAAAAGGCGTTTTGTAACTGGTCAAATAGCCGTTGACGGCGGTGGGCAGGAATGGTGCGTTTACCTTGCTGGCGGAATAAGAAAATAGTTTGTTGGGTAGAATCTAATACCACACGGCAGTTTTGGCAGGTGGACAGATGGGCCTGGGCTTCGGCCGTTAATTCTTCATCCAGGTTTTGGTCTATGTAATCAGACAGGTATTGTAGCAACGCTTCGCAAGTCATCGGTTTATCTCCCCAAGTTCCAACACATAAGCAGCCAGTTGTTCACGCAACTGTAACCGCGCCCGATGCAAACGCACTTTGGCTGCGCTCATCGCAATATCTAAAACGGCCGTTATCTCTTCCAGTGACAAACCTTCCACTTCTCGCAACAAAAAAACAGTGCGTAATTTAGGGGGCAGGGTGGCAATGGCTTTATCCAGTTCGGCCGTTAATTCGGCTGAATCTAACATCCTTTCTGGGGCCTGTCGCCAATCTGCCAGAATCACCGGGGGGGGCAAACTGTCTGGTTCATCTGGATCATCCTCCGCAAATGGCACAATCGGTCGCCGATGTCTTAGCCGATCCTGGCACAAATTGTAAACAATACGATACAGCCAGGTGCTTAAACGGGCACGAGCCTCAAACTGATCCAGGTGTTCAAACAGGCGCAAAAAGGCATCCTGCACCACACCTTCTGCCTCATCCTCGTCGTGTAACAAGCCCATTGCCAAGCGGTATACCTTGTCGGAATACGCCTCAAATAAGGCGGCAAACGCCTCTGGATCGCGGCGGCACAAATCGGTCACTAATTGTTGTTCATCTAACACAGTACCCTTCACGTCTTATATACTTTCTCCAACATATTCACCCAGTCGTTTTTAGTTGCGCCCTATCCCCCTCTTTTTGACGTGATTTTTCTGTTTTGGTTACAAATGAAGTACTGGCTGATGGCCTGGCAAACCTGTTCCACTTCTTTTTCGCTCAAGTAAGATGCGGCTGGTAACCACAGGCCCCGTTTGGCAACGGCCGTTGCGTTATTAAAGTCTCCTGCTCTTTGATAACAGGGCTGGGTATGGATAGGTGGGTAAAAAAGCCGTGTTTGGATATGCTGGGTTTCTAAAAAGGTTTTTAACTCAACAGGATCATGAACGAATACATCAGGATACCATAAACATTCACCTGGTTGTGGTGGAATCATCTCGATTCCTGGTAGTTTTTGCAGCCGTTCATAGTACCAGTAGAAAAGGTTGGTTTTATGAGCAACCCGTTGGGGCAGTTTTTGCATCTGGGTAAGCCCCAAAGCAGCTAATAAATCACTAAAACAAAAGTTGAAACCGATCATGGGGTGGTAATCACGACGGTCTAAACGGCCGTGATTTTTGAGTCGCTCTACTTGTTCATAAAGTGTTGGGTCGTCTGTGACAATCATTCCACCAGTGCCAGTGGTGATAATTTTGGTTGTATTGAAAGAGAAACACCCCAATTTCCCAAAAGTGCCAGCGTGTTGCCCAAGCCACCGAGACCCTAAGGCACAAGCTGCATCTTCGACAATACTCAAACCGTGTACTTCTGCAAATTTCACTAATGATTGGATGTTGGGTGAACGGCCGTTTAACCATACAGGGATTATCACTCTGGTACGAGGTGTAACGGCCTGTTCAACTGCCCTCATATCCAGTCCAAATGTTTCGGGATCAATATCCACCAAAACGGGTATTCCGCCCACCAGATTAACTGCATTGGCAGTAGCAATAAACGTCAAATCAGGGATGATTACCTCGTCTCCAGGTTCAATCCCTAAAGCCATAAGGCTGATAGCTAAAGCGACTGTACAAGAAGGTACAGCTACTGCAAAGGTTGACCCGACGTAACTGGCAAAGGCAGCTTCAAACCTGGTGGTGCGCTCTGCTTCCATAACCCAAGTGGAGCGTATACATTGAGCAACCTCATGAACATCTTCATCATCAAAATCAGGTTCCATTTGATAAAGGTAATCGCGCATACTCTCTTCTCCAATTCATAGACCGATGTTTTATTCCATATAACAAATTTGTGGCTCTTTGGGAACTCAGGGAGTTGACAACCAATGAAACGTGACCAGAGAGAGTTCACGTCTCACGTTTTACGTTTCACAGTAAACTCCATAAAATCTGAAAAACTCGAATTTGTATCTATTCAGCCTCTCTGGAAACGCACGGTGTTTTAAGACGCGCTCTTCATGATAAACCAGAGGTCAAAACATTGCATGTCTAAAAAGGGGCACAAATGTCACATAAGTAGCACATCAAAATCAACAAAGACTGGAGTCATTCCACCGCAAAGGCAGGAATCACCGCCTCAGCAAAAAGTTGCATAGGGCGAAGTGTGTGTGCATCGGGGAAATTTAAGATAATGTATTGCACGCCAACATCCACAAATGCCCTGAGGGTTGTGATCACTTCTTCTGGTGTACCAATCACTGGATAACCAAGCCAGGGGTAATACTGTTTACGTTTACGGGATAATTCAGCTTTGTTCTCAGCTATCAGGATACCTAAAAAGTTAGAACAAATAATTGATTCATGGGAACGGCCGATTTCAGCGCAGTAATGGCGTAATATCCGTAATTTTCGCTCAACCGTAGCAGGATCACCAAAGAGATTACAGTAATCGGCGTATTGGGCAACCACACGTAAGGTGTGTTTTTCACCGCTTCCGCCAATTAAGATAGGTGGTCGTGGTTGTTGGATTGGCATTGGATTACTGATAGCCTGAGAAACCCAGTATTGTTTACCGGTGAAAGTAACACGAGGGTAAGTCATCATCCGGTCAATAATTTGTACTGCCTCCTCCAGACCAGCTATACGTTGTTTGAAGGAAGGAAAATGCCAACCATATGCCTTAAACTCTTCTTCATACCACCCCGCACCTAACCCAACAATACAACGACCATGGCTAATAACATCTAACGTGATATTCATCTTGGCCAGTAAGGCGGGATTACGGTAAGGGGTAGCAGCGACGAGGGCCCCTAACCGTATTTTGTGCGTTGCGGCCGCGATAGCAGCCAAAGTAGTAAAACATTCCAAAACTACCATTGAAGAACGGCCGTTATTTTCGTACCGTTGAACAACATTGTCAGCCCATCGGTTAATAGTCCGGGCCAAAACTTGGGCTTTCACCCAACGGCGAAGTAAGTTGGCAACTCGACGCAAACCATTAACCAAAACACCATGACGCTGGAACTGGAAGTGATCTGAATAGAAAACAGCGTCAAATCCAGCTGCTTCACTTGCCTGTGCAACAGCTAGAACGACATCGAAATAATTCCCCGCTCCTGGGTGTGTACCCAGTAAGTGACCAAAACGAATTATGTACTCACCTCATCATCTTCAGGAAAATATAGATCAAGGTCTGGTTTCCAACCTTTCAGATCAATATGGGTCATTTTGCGAACATACCCCAGATTTGAATGAGTGGGATGTATAGGCAACCCACAACCTGAACCAATTAACCCTGGAGCAGAACATCCTAAATTTTGCAGCCACCACATCTCGTCAAAAAAAACAGTGACAACATTCATCCAACCCACATCATCCACAAAAATCACACCACTTTCAACCAACAACGGCCAGATTGGGCGAAGGCAATCTCGAAACGATGAGGGCATATCCACGTCCAAAAAAGCAAAAACGATTGGTTGGGTCAACTTTTGAAGGGAGTCGGCAAACATTCCCACAATGAAGTCACACACCTCTAATTTGCCCCATAGTTGAATATTCGTCTGAACTTCGGACAAAGAGGCAGAAAGGAAACCTCCCTTCAAATAACCAAATGTTTTACTATGGGGGGCAACATAAAGTGAGATACCTTCGTCCGGTAAACCTGCAAACGAATCACAAAGTAACAGGCGGCGGCCAGTTAGATGGCAGACTAAAGAAAGGCTTGCAGAACTGGCCCCCTTCCAAACCCCACACTCCATCACAACACCTGGTACATCAGGGGGAATAGATAAAATCTCACGAGATAAGATGATGTGATACAGGGCTGGTGTTCCGGCCCGAATAGCCCGAACAATACGATGAAAACGTATGACCAACCAGGCTCTATCAATTAAACGTACACCATAAGGTTTGCCATATCCCCCTAAAATAAAGTCCAGAATGATAAAAATTCGCAGGCTTAGAGCTGTCATTTTGCGAAGGATCACCTGCAACATCATAGTACCACTGGGATAAACAGGCTGTTTTGTTGGTTGGTTGTTCATTGATTTCTACTGTTATTCTTCAGGTTTTTCCGCAAAAATTGTCAAACTATAAACCACTCTGCGTCACATACTTTTTGAGGTGCTCAAGTACCCCTCATAAAGTCAAAACATCAAAAGAGTTATCAGCAAAAGCTGCTGCTTCTAATGTTCCTGCCCTAACATCCAGATGAAAGGTTTGTCTGGCATACTGGGATGCGTGTTGATTCAGTTCTACCCCACAAACCTGCCAGCCTTTTCGTTGCATAACATCTAAAAAGGGCCAGTTGCACACCCTACATCTAATAATTTGCCAGGGTATGAACGATAGCGCATAATGTAATAATAAAGTCTGTTTAGTCCATAATACCGATCCAGATGTACCAATAACGAACTTTCATCCTGAATGTTTGAACGGAAAAAGCTGTAAGTGTCAGGATAATGGCGTATTAATTCTTCTATTGTAAGCTGGGGATTTTGGCAAATGAGGCCACACCGACGACAGCGCACCAATCGGTAAACCTGATCCTGTCGGTTTAGCAGTAAGTCATATCCCTGATTTACCAGAACTGTATCATCTTGATAGCAGAAATTACAAGTAACATATCTCATGAATTTTACTCGCAAGTTTCATAACAGAAGTCTGGTAGGTCTTATTCGTTTGGGAATGGTATACGGCCGTCTCATCTGGCACCACACCACACCTACGAAACTGGCTAATTATATTCTCGTTAAAATCCAGAAGTACTTAAAAATAACCAAAGTACGGGGAATGCCATATCGTTATCGTATTGAACCCACCAACATTTGTAATTTACATTGTCCATTATGTGTTACTGGTATGGGGTTTCTAGGGCGACAAAATGGCAGCATGCACCTGGATGAATATAAAAACTTAGTTGATCAAATTGCCCCCTATGCCTATATCTTAATTTTATTCCACTCAGGAGAGCCGCTTTTACATCCCAAATTGGCTGATATGATCCGTTATGCCAAACAAAAAAAAATCTTCGTAATTATCAATTCCCACCTCAACTATCTTAGTCCCCAAAAAGCAAAAGATTTGGTAGCTTCTGGTTTAGATCTCATTAATATCTCGATAGATGGCAGTACACAGGAAGTTTATGAAACATACCGTATTGGTGGAAACCTTGAAACGGTTCTAAACAATATCCTTTTGTTAAACAAAGAGAAAGAATTGCAGAAACGAGCTACACCGCTTATCAACATCAGGTTTTTAATTATGCGCCAAAACGAACACCAACTAGAAGCTGTCAAACAAATGGCCCAAAACTTAAATGTGAATTTTTCCACAGGGCAAATCTTCTTTGATTTTAGGGATCCAGAGCAAATGAAAAAGTGGCTTCCCAGTGATCAAGTACGTGCATCTTATGTCAACCATCAAGAATACCAAGATGTTAAACATTGTGCAGATTTATGGGAAAACATGGTTATCTATGAAAATGGAAAAGTAGCCCCTTGTTGTTGGTTCAGTCACGAGGAACATGTTATCGGCGATTCTTTTACGACTCCTATCCGTACTATCTGGAATAGTGAACCGTATATTCGCTCCAGGCAGGTCTTCACGAATAAATCTTATGGCGACCAGTTAGTCAATACCTGCGCTAGTTGCAAGGGAAAACCATTACAATCGGAGCTACTCCTGGAAAAATATCATCCACCACAAAACTCTGGCTGAAACAAGTTACATTTTCAAAACCTGATAGTAAAAAGTTTCAAGGTCGTCTGTGCGTTGTTCCCAATTAAAAGCACCTTCTGCCAGTTGGCGAGCATTTTTTCCCAACTGTTCTCTCATCTCAACATTATGGATGAGATAAGCTGTTTGGGTTGCTAGGCTCTGTGCATTGTCTGCCAGCAAACCGATCTGGTAAGTTGAGACAATATGGGCTACATCACCCACAGGTGTGGCGATGGTGGGTCGTCCTACTGCCATATAGTCGTTTAATTTTGTAGGATAACGTCCTTGATTGGCCTGGGAGTTGCAAAAAGGTAACCAGCAAATATCGCAAGCTGCCAAATAGCGGTTCACATCAGCATAATCAAGATAACCTGTTCTAATAACGGCCGAAGGCTGGGCAACCATGTTCTCTACGGGAAAGTTCATGTAACCTGCCAATACTAAACAAGAGGCAGGATATAGTTGCTGAAGTTGATCAAATGCCTGAGCCATCAAGTGGGCATCTTGATAAAAAATAGCCCCTATATACCCAATTAAAACCTTATCGGTTGGTAGTTCTAACATCTCACGACATTTCATTTTGTCGAGAAGCTGCAAACCATCTGTATCTGCCCCATCCCGCCAAAAAAGAGTTTTCTCTGGTGAAATGCCCAGTGCTTTTGCTTTTTGTTCTAATCTGGTACAAACAACCGTGATACCGTCTACATATGGGCGATAACACTCCTCGAAAAATGTTTCAATTGGTCTAAGTATCGTTCTGATCCAAAAATTCGGCCGTTCCTCAACCGAGCCACCGCGCCCAAACCAGTCGCTCCAATCGTTGATGACAGGCACATGACGGCAGTATTTCATGTAAAGGGCTGGGAAAAGGACTGTTGGACGAGACTCAAAAAAGTGAACGAGATCAAATTTTTCGCGGCTCAACCATCTGATGCGATACCAGCTTTCCCACAAATCCCATCCTGATCGTAACTTTCCCCATAAAAGATCAGGAGTTGCCACCACACGAACACCCTCTTGAATAAACACCTGTTTTTGCCATCTGGATGTTCCCATGGCAATCAGTGTCACATGGTGCCCCCGCTGAACCAATCGTATTGCTGGTTGTAAGGCCCGCCAATAAGCCCCTTTTCCCACCTTCTCGAACACCAGCATACACACATGAAGCGGCCGTTTCATGAATAAACTCCCTGTAACAAACCTCGCCAGTAGGCACGAAGTGCTTGCCAACGCTGTTTTATTATTAAACGTAAACTGGTTTTAATTGCACTGATACTTCTATACGGGATAACGATTAACCACCGCCAATCATGCACGTATTTACGAAAAAAACGAATACTACTTAACGCCATGTAATATCGTTCGCCAGGGGAATCAAATCCACCAATGGTGGCACTCACGATATGCCACATTTTTGCCTCGGGAACCATTACAATCCGATAACCAGCTTCCAAAACGCGCAGGCAATAATCACCATCTTCGTAGTACATAAAAAACTGTTCGTCAAAAAGACCAACTTTTTCCAGGCATGAACGACGGATTAACATACCGCACCCACCAGCAAATTCAACATCATGGGGCATACGGTCTATTCGTTGGTCTAGTTGGCCTTGTAGGTGCCCTCGTAATTCCATCGTCAAATAGTAGCGGCCTGCCCCCGATGACCAGATGCGGTTGGGATCATCAGCATAATAGATGTAGGGAGAGGTAATGGCAATGTTATCTTCCTGTAATGCTGTTTGAACCAGCAAGTCTAAAATGTTTGGTGCAATGACAGTATCGTTATTCGCAATAAAAACAAATTCGGCCCCTTGACCTAAAGCGTATTGCAATCCTGCATTCATTCCCCCAGAAAAGCCTATGTTGTGTTTCAGTAGGACTTGCTCCACCTGAGGGTAAGATGTGCTAATGGTTGTAACGGAATCATCTGTGGAACCATTATCAACGACCAATATCTTATAATTAGGATAAATCAATTGCTGACAACAGTTGAGGAAGGCCAGGGTAATGTCACAATTATTCCAGTTTAATGTCACGACATACACGAGAGGTGGGGTCATATGATGTGTTTGACTACAAATTGGCGCGGGCTTGCTGGATTTCCTGGCGCAGTTGCCAGGCGGCGTGGCGGGCAGCAGTGGCAAAATCGGCCCCGGCCGAAGCAAAGATGATAGAACGGCTGGCACTAATCACCGGCCCGGCCGTCACATCTTGACCATACTGAACGGCCGTTTGCAAATCTCCCCCTTGTGCCCCAACACCCGGTATCAAAAAGTTGGCTGTGGGGGCTAATTGACGAGCAATAGCCATCTCCTCTGGATAGGTGGCCCCTACCACATACCCTTTATGCCCCTCAGTAGCCCATGTTTGGCTCTGGCGTATCACTTCTGCCGATAACCCTTCGCCAGCAGTCAGGTTGCCCTGGAATTGGGCCGCCCCAGGGTTGGAAGTGCGGGCTAAGATGTAAATAGCTTTATTCGGCCGTTTACCAATCATTGGCAAAATGGCATCTATACCTACAAATGGGTTAACTGTTATTGCATCTACCCCCCAACCATCCAACACCCCCAAGGCCCAGGCTGCCTGGGTGTGCCCAATATCTCCGGTTTTGCAGTCCAAAATGACTGGAATGTGTTTGGGGATGTAGGCGATGGTACGCTCCAGGGCAATCACCCCGGCCGCACCCCATTGCAAATAAAAACCTAAATTGGGTTTGTAGGCACAGACAAGATCGGCCGTTGCATCAATAATTGCCTGATTAAAAGGCAACACCGGCTCGTCCCATTTCATGGCAGGCAGCGGCAGCTTGTCTGGCTGCGGGTCCAGGCCAATACAAAGCCAGGAACTATTCTTTTCTTGAGCAGTTTTTAATTTTTCCAGGTAATTCATAAGCTCAATTGTAGCGGCAGACAGGGGAAGGGGAAACATACTCATAAAGGGCATCCACTAACATTTTTATTGAGATTGGAGATTAGCGATTTGCCCTGGTTGACTGACAAATGTTATTTTTATCCGCTGCAAGCAACAGATAGAAACGGATAAATGGATGGCAAGTCGAGTATTATCCGCTTATCCGCTTTTCACCTGCTGCAAGCAATGGATAGAAACGGATAAACGGATGGCAAGTCGAGTATTATCCGCTTATCCGCTTTTCGCCTGCTGCAAGCAACAGATAGAAACGGATAAACGGATGGCTAGTCGAGCGTGATCCGCTTATCCGCTTTTCACCTGCTGCAAGCAATGGATAGAAACGGATAAACGG
>CAZPEJ010000110.1:8475-11116 GCA_964585465.1 uncultured Ardenticatenaceae bacterium | reverse complement strand
CCTGCCCGGCATGGGACTCCACAGCCAACACAATCGCCTGTTCCAATAAGTTCATCATTGCTTACTGCCTATTGCTCATTCTCTGATTTGCCCATCACCCAGGCCAATCCATTTGTAAGTGGTTAGCTCTTCTAATCCCATGGGGCCGCGAGCATGTAGTTTTTGGGTGCTAACGGCTACCTCGGCCCCCAGACCAAATTGCCCACCATCGTTAAAACGGGTGCTGGCGTTGACAAAAACGGCCGAACTGTTCACCTCATTCACAAACCGTTGAGCGTTGCGCCAATCGTTGGTCAAAATGCTGTCCGTGTGATCCATCGAATGGGTTTGGATGTGGTCAATGGCTTCGTCCAGCCCAGACACTACCTTCACCCCCAAAATAAGCGACATCCATTCCGTGTCAAAATCGTCTGGCCCGGCCGCAAGCACCGTTGCCCCATGCCCATTACCCTGCAAAATCTCCCACGCCTGCCCGGCGGCACGGATTTCCACCTTGTTCTGAGCCATACGGGCGGCCAGTTGGGGCAAAAATGTTTGGGAAACGGCCGAATCCAGCAACACGGTATCTAACGCATTACACACACTAGGACGTTGCACTTTGGCATTTTCGATGATGTCCAACGCCCGCCCCAGGTCTGCACTCTCGTCTACATAGATGTGGCAAATGCCAATACCGCCCGTGATAACTGGAATGGTGCTTTGTTCGCGGCACAGTTTATGTAAATTGGCACCCCCACGCGGGATGAGCATATCCACGTATTGATCCAGCTTGAGGAATTGAGACACCAGAGCGCGGTCAGGGTTGGCAATGTATTGAACGGCCGTTCCCGGCAATCCTACCTTCTCTAAAGCCGCCTGAATCACATTCACCAATGCCAAATTGCTGTGCAACGTCTCGCTGCCGCCACGCATGATGGTGGCATTGCTGGTTTTCAGGCAGAGTGTGGCAATGTCAATGGTCACATTAGGGCGGGCTTCGTAAATCACCCCCACCACACCCAGGGGAATACGGCGGCGGCTCAGGCGGATGCCATTGGGCAGCAGACGACTTTCGATTTCGCTGCCTACCGGGTCGGGCAAGGTTGCCACATGACGGGTATCGGCAGCCAGGGCAGCCACCCGCTTTTCTGTCAGCAACAACCGATCCAGCAACCCTTCCGACAGCCCTTTTTGACGGCCGTTTTCAATATCTATCTTATTTTGCCCCAACACCACACCCGTCTGGGTTTCCAATTCATCGGCAATCGCCAGCAACGCCTCGTTTTTCTGGCGGGTGGTCAACTTTGCCAATTCCCGGCTGGCTGTTTTGGCCGCCTTGCCCATTGTGGTTAAGTCACTCATAACGTAAATCCCTTTAGAGGTTAGAGATTGGAGATTTTAGTAATCTCCAATCTCTAATCCCCAATCTCTCTTATAACAGTATCAAATCACTCCGATGCACCGCCACCGGCCCATACCCATACCCCAGGCGGTTTTCAATTTCGTCCGATTGGCAACCCAGCAACCGCAGCAGGTCGCGGCTGGGGTAACGAGTGATGCCCCGCCCCAACTCCTGGCGGTCTGGCCCCAGGATGGTCACACTGTCGCCACGCTCAAACTCCCCCTCAACGGCCGTTATGCCCGCAGGCAGCAACGACCCCCGTCCTTGTTTCAACGCCCGCACCGCCCCCTCATCCACAATCAGCCGCCCAGAGGGTTTTGGCCCGGCAAAAATCCACCGTTTACGGTTCTCCAACGGGGTTTCCAGAGCCACAAAACGGGTGCCCAAGGCCTCGCCGCTGACAATACGGTTAATGACGTTCGGGGCACGACCTGCGGCAATGACCACATCAATCCCGGCCCGTCGGGCTATATCGGCCGCTTGCAGCTTGGTACTCATGCCCCCCACCCCCAGACCGCTGACACTTCCCCCGGCCAGTTTTCGCAAGGTTTCGTCAATGGTGCGAACTTCGGGAATGAGTTGAGCGTTTGGGTCGGAGCGGGGATCGGCCGTAAACAGCCCTGGTTGGTCGGTAAGCAACAACAGCAAATCTGCCTCTGCCAATACCGCCACCAACGCCGACAAATTATCATTATCGCCGACCTTAATTTCCTCCGTTGCCACGGCATCATTTTCGTTGATGATAGGAATGATACGATGATCCAACAACGTTTGCAGCGTATCGCGGGCGTTCAAAAAGCGGCGGCGATTTTCCACATCGGCACGGGTGAGCAAAATTTGCCCCACATGAATGCCGTAAATCTCAAAAAAATTCTCCCAGCGCATCATCAAACGGCTTTGCCCGGCGGCAGCCAACATCTGTTTGTTGTTCAGGGTTGGTGGTAGTTTGGGGAAGTCGAGCCGTTCCCGGCCAGCAGCAATGGCCCCGGAGGTGCAAAGGATGACTTGTTTGCCTGCGCGGTATAACTCGGCGCATTGGCGCGCCAGTTCTACCATGTGTGGGCTATCCAGGCGGGGGGTGCCGCCGGTGAGGACGCTAGTGCCTAGTTTAACAACGATTCGGTGATACATGGTTTTGGTTTCAGGTTTCAGGTTTTTCAACTTGCACAAGTTACCACATCGTTGGAATCAGGTTTGAGTGTGTAATAGCCACGTCATAGGTTAAAACGACAATTTCCTCATTCAGAAATTCACGACAAT
>CAZPEJ010000110.1:0-8375 GCA_964585465.1 uncultured Ardenticatenaceae bacterium | reverse complement strand
TCTCATGGTAGATTTTCCGATAATGTTAACCGTGAAGCACGAAAATCTTCTTCAGATATATCTATACCAGCCCAAACACCGCTTAAAGCAGAAAAATTGGCTCCGGTAAGAGGCACAACAGGGGTTTCAGGCTGACTTAATAATCGCCGCAGCATAACCATCTCTTGCTCTAACCAATTAAGTTGTAAACGTATCATATCTAAACGGAGTTGGGCATCTTTAGCAGGTGAAATAAGGGTTGTCATCTTATCTGTCCTTCGTTTATAGAATCGTGATCATCTTAGTTTAACACATCCACACCTAGGGAGGCAGTTGGCAAGATTCAGACAAGTTTCAATTGTTTATAATTTACGGTTTAGGAGGTCGTAGTAGGTTTCTAACAGGTGGGGGATGGATTGAACGGCCGTTATTAATTCCCCACCTGCTTCCTCGGCCACCCGGCTTTCCCACCGTTCAAAACGTTGAATACCCCTGTGCAGGGCCAGTTTGACCTCGATAATGAACCATTTATCGGCCGTTTCGATATTTTTGCACACCTCAACCATCTCTGGCGTTACCACTGGTTGCCCGGCCAGCGAATCCGCCAGCCGTTGTACCTTTTCTGCCACTTGGGACACCACCTCACCTTGTTGAATGGCAGCAATTTTGCCTTTCATCCAACCAACCGAATGGTATTCATTGTCCAAACTGCTGGTAATAGCCCACAAATCTTGCAAAAGAACACCCGTCATCTGCGCCACATACTCTTGCACAAACCGTTGGTGAGTTTGTAACAACTGGCGCGTCTTGTAGGGAGAGTTGTCAAGATGGCTGGCACTTTCGTCGTGTGTCACCGCTTCGTAGCGGATGCCATAATCATTGTACAGAGCGTTTTCCATCTCTACCACACTGTACAGGAAGGTGATCCAGGCGCGGTACACATCCTTGAGGGTGACAAACCGTAACCCGTTGGGGGAAACAACCACCTGCCAGGCTGTGCCAAAATCTAGCCGTTGCACAGCCCCAATTTCATACATACCCAGCATGGCATCCACTTCTGGGTTGACATGGTGCAACACTTTTTGGTAAGCGGCAGTGGCATCCATACCGGCGTAGGAACGAATAATTTTTTCGCCCCCTGCGTGTAGATGGGCGAACTCGGTCAGGTCATAAATTCGGCCGTTTAGGATCATCCAATACCCATCATCCGGGTTGTTGCGTAACACCACTTCCGAAGCCGGATAGGTGCGTTTTTGGGTAAACTGCGGCCCAGCATAGGTGGTGAAAATCTCCTGCATCAAACGGTCTTCCCCCACCATCTTGTATAACGTTTCCGTAGCCAATGACCAGTAAGCCGTTCGTGGGGTTTTGCTGGTGACAGGAGCAAACCGGTGAATGATTTCCTTCAATGCGTCCAGCACCGATTTGGCAAAACCAGGGCGCCCACAAATATAAAAGTAAGCTCCCGCCCCGCCCTCTTCCTGGTTTTGTAACAGATGCCACAACTGGCGGGCATTTTCCACCTGCAACATCTCCTGACCAATGCGGCGGCGTTCGCCAGGAGAAATTTCCAATTCACTCCCAATTTGTACATTGTCCTGCGAGCAGGCCACACGCAGGTTCAGTTTGCCCGCTACCGCCCATTGACGTAACTCTTCGCGGTAATACAAATCGGCGCGGGTGCGAGTGCCAAAAAAGAGCCAGTTTTCGCCTGCCTCTGGTTGGGCCAGGCGGGCGTGCATCAGGCTACGAAACGGAGCAATGCCTGTACCGCCCGCAAACATGACCACGGGGCGGGTGGGGTCTGGGGGCAAATGGAAACGGGGCGGATGTATCAGGCGAATGGAGAGACGGCGTTCGTGTTGGCTGGTAAGGGTGTGGGCCAAAAAGTTGGAGCAAGTGCCATAGCGGGTGTCGTTTTGGGAAACGGCCGTTTCTCTGGTCTGGTAACGCAAACGACCAACTGTCAGGTGAATTTCGTCTGGCACAACGGCCGAAATGGAGTACATGCGGAATGATTCGGGTGGCACAACCGCACAAATATCGTCACGGCTACCAGCAGCCCCTTTCCACAACGATTTTGGGTTAAATCCCCCCTCGGTCAAAATTTGCAACAAATCCCACAACTCCCACTGGTCTTCGGCGCGAGCCTCCAAGATAGCCCACAACTGCTGGTTGTGCGACAGGCGGTAGAGGGTTTTGGCAACTGGGCGGCTGATGGGGCGCAGACGGCCGAATTTGAGCAATGTCCGCAATGACAGTAGTTTCGCATCCTGGTAGCCGTCACGCAATGGCACATGGTCGCGCCAGTCGGCGTTGAGTTGGATGGGCTCGTCGCCGCGAGCCTGTAAGGTTTGCAAGGTTTTGTTGACCAGGTCGTCGCTGTTTTCTGGCAAAATGGCACATCGGTCGCCCGGTTGATAACGAATACCGGTCTGGCTGATGTCCAACACCACCTGGCGTACCCATTTTTCCCCTTCAGCGCGGATGTCTACCACTTGTTTGACGGGGACGTGGTAGATAGTTTGAGGAGAACGGCCGTATCGCTCTTGCCGTGCCAGGTTTAGCTCCCCATCCATCCTATCCCACAGCCGGTCTGCAAAACTACCACCAAACCCACCCAATGTTTTGCTGCGCCCGGCCTTAAAGGATAAATCCAAAAAACCAAAAGTTTTGATGCGGTGTCGCCCCAACAGCCCGCTATCGCTGGCGTAGGCATCCAGAGCTTCCTGGAACAGCCCTTGTAACACGGTGTGGCCCGATTTTGCCACATACTCTGGCACGGAAACTTGCTCAACGGCCGTTAAAAACGCCTGCCAGTGGGGGGGAAACCAGGGACGGGTACGGGCCGTTTCGTGGCCGACGGTAGTGGTGTAGGAAAAACGGCCGAAAAATATATCCAACAATTGGAAAGCAGGAATCGCCGTGCCACTTGGCCCTGGCGGTGGGTTGACGGCTTGATAGGGGGTGGCTAACGGGGCTACTGTTTTGCCCCACACCACCGGATTCACATATAACGGGCTGTGGGCGTTGGGGTTGACCTTCATAAACGAATCGTAGGTCAGCCAGTTGAGCAGGTCTATCATGCCCACTAACTCCCGTTTCAATGCCTGGGGGTCATCAGCCACAATAGCTTCCTGCGCCCGCACCACGGCTCCAACAGCGGGGGTGAAGCGGGCTAAAATTTCGATGGGCACTGTTTGGAAACGGCGTTCGTCCTCGTTGCCCAAAATGGGGATGAGTAAAGCCAGATTTTCCATGCGGATGGGGTCGGGGGCATTGGGGTCGAGCAGCCGCCAGTTGTACACATTCAGATCAATAAAGGAAAGGTGTGGCGCGGGGCGTTGCAGACGGTCGCTGATTTCTTGCCAGGGCAGGGCAATAGAATCTGGGATGGGGCCAGGCGGGGGTTCGGGCTGGGCATAAAAGTAGGCGTGGGCGAAGATGCTAAAGATGGCAGAGGCCCGCAGCAGATAACGGTCTGGCAGGTCGGCTGCGCTCAAAATGGGCATGGTTTCCAGGCGTTGGCGCAGGGTGAGGGTGCGGAACATCTCCGGCAGGGCGGCGGCGTATTCATCCCAGGGTTGATAAGCAGCAGGCAGGCTGAGTAACGGCCGTTCTACTGGCATAAACCCATGCGTCTCCGATAAAAAGCCCAGGTTTTCATGCCCCAGGCGTTCATTGGTGGCTGTTGCGTCGTTAAGGGTTTGGCGGGCGGGAATCAACATTTTTTTAGTAAACAGTAAACGGTAAACAGTAAACAGTCAGTGAACAGGAAACAAAACTGTTCACTGTTCACTGTTCACTTCTTCACAACTTCCCCACTACTGCCTGGCAAATGTTGGCGCGGGAGACGGTGCCGAGTAAACGGCCGTCTTCCACCACAGGCAAACGGCGAATCTGACGGTCAATTAACAACGTGGCCGCTTTGGCAACATGGTCGTTGGGGTGTACCACCAGAGGGCTGCGAATCACCAGGGGCAGGATAGGTTTGTCGGACAATTCCCGCCCTTTGCGAATAAATAATTGGAAGGCATCGTATAACGTCCCGCCTTCTTCGACAATTTCGTCAAAGTTGGGCAAAGCATTCCGCAAAATGTCCCCTTCCGATAACACCCCAATAAAATGGCCGTCTTCATCTACCACCATCAAGTCGCCAATGCCAGAGAGCGCCACGATTTCGGCGGCCTGGTGCAGGTTGGCGGTGTGGCGGATGCGGGCCAGGGGTGGGGTCATGATGCCGCGTACCCGCAAGTAGGGGAGTTGAACGGCCGTAATCCAATCTGCCAACAGTTCATCTATCACCGGATACAGCTTTTCACTGGCAGGTTGCCAGGGTTTGACCAGATAATGGTTGATGCCAATGAGGTTAATCTGGCGGATGGCTTCTTCGGCGTTGTTGTGAGTGGTCAGCAGCACCCGCCCGGCCTGGGGGAAAAAACGGCGGGTGTGGGCTAAAAATTCAGCCCCGTCCATGCCGGGCATTTTCAGGTCGGCCAGGCAGAGAGCCACAGCGTCTTGTTGTTGGTGGAGGTGGGAAACGGCCGTTAACCCCTCTTCCCCCGACTCCGCCCGCACAAAACGGTATGCCGAGCCATACTTCTGCCGCAAGGCATCTTCCAACGCCTGCAAAACCCCAACTTCGTCGTCTACCAATAAAATGACAGGACTTTGCATAAAAAACCACCACTTTTTGAATAGGCGTAACGATTTTGCAAACTCGACAGGTTGTGATGGTTCAAAACCCACCTGGCCCGCGTTAACCTGCACGCCATTTCCCAATTTTGTAAACTTTCAAGTAACATCAAGTATAATCCATGCCATTCTAACGCTCAATCTTAATATAGGAGATTATCAAAAATAGCTAAATTGTGTATGAAGTGTGGCGATTGGCGGAAAATTTGCACCATGCGCCATACATCGGACGCAATACAACCACTTTAGGAGGTATAAAAAATGCAAGCCAAATCCAGCAAGGAGTTATTGAACCATTTAGCTGGGGTTGTTCAGGTAGAGGGCGACCAGGTAACTGTGGTAGATGAAACCCGATTGCCCGAAAAAATGGATGGGCTGGTGTACAGTGCCGTGTTTAGTGAAGGAATTACCCGCGACACAGCACGCTGGCTTATTTGGGAAATTGGGCAGGCAGTGGGGGTGTACCTGGCTTCTATTCATGAACTGTATATGGCAATCGGCCGGGGGGAAGTGCCCGCCACTTTTACGGTTCCTGCCATGAACATTCGTGTCATGAACTACACCAGTTCTCGCGCTGCGTTTCGCGCTGCCAACAAACACAATGTAGGGGCCATGTTATTTGAGATTGCTCGCTCAGAAATGGGGTACACCGAACAACGGCCGTCTGAATATGTAGCTTGTGTCACGGCGGCTGCCTTGCGAGAAGGGTATCGTGGCCCGTTGTACATTCAAGGCGACCATTTTCAAGTGTCCGCCAAAAAATATGCCGCCAACCCGGCCGCCGAAATTCAAGCCGTCAAAGATTTGATGACCGAAGCCGTCGCCGCCGGTTTTTACAACATAGACATTGACACCTCTACCCTGGTAGACCTGAAATATGAAACGCTGGACGAACAACAAAACGCCAATTACAGCGAATGTGCTGTTCTCACCCGTTACGCCCGCCAGATTCAGCCAGAGGGCATTGTCATCTCGCTGGGCGGCGAGATTGGCGAAGTGGGGCACAAAAACTCCACCGTTGAAGAGTTACACGCTTTTATGCAGGGGTATCGTCGCCAATCGGCAGGAGTAGACGGCATTTCCAAAATCTCGGTGCAAACCGGCACCAGTCATGGTGGCGTGGTGTTGCCCGATGGCACCCTGGCCGATGTAAAGGTGGATTTTGACACCTTGCGCGATTTGAGCCAGTTGGCACGGGAATCATATGGCTTGGGTGGGGCGGTGCAGCATGGCGCTTCAACGTTACCAGCTTCAGCCTTTAACAAATTCCCAGAAATTGGCACAGTAGAAATTCACCTGGCAACCAACTTTCAAAACCTCGTCTTTGACAATTTGCCCAAAGAGATGGTAGATGAGGCGTATGAGTGGGTGCGGGCTAACCTGAAAGATGAGTGGAAAACGGGCCAAACCGAGGAGCAGTTCATTTACTCTTCTCGCAAAAAGGTCATTGGCCCCTTCAAAAAGCAGTGGTGGGATGTAGGCACAGCGGCTCAAGAAAAAATTGGTGGGGTGTTGCAGTCCCAATTTGAGTTTTTGTTTGAGAAGCTAAATGTCGGGAATACCCGTGAACTGGCAAAAAGTATTACGTCATGGGTGGAGCTGCATCGGGAACGGCCGAAATCTGCCACCGTTGATGCAGAAGCCGGGGATATTAGCGATCTGGCTGATTAAGTTGGGAGACACAGCGTACACAAAAAACATTACCGGTATTAACTTTATGTCGTGCAAAGACGCGGAGGCGCAGGGAGGGAAAACTCTCTGCGCCTCTGCGTCACTTCCCCCGCCACAGCCGCTAAAATTGCCGTGACCACTCTTTGGGCCACCGTTCTACCACCACTTTGGTCTGGGTAAAGAATTCTACCGCATGGCTGGCCTGGCCGTGCAATGTGCCAAAAAAGCTCTCTTTCCAACCGCTAAATGGGAAAAAGGCCATAGGGGCAGCCACACCGATGTTAATGCCAATGTTGCCTGCTTCGGCTTCATTGCGGAAACGGCGGGCGGCAGAACCGCTGTTGGTGAAGACACACGCCATGTTGCCATATTGCCCACTGTTGATAAATTGAATCGCTTCATCAATGGTGCTGACGTGAATCAGGCTTAAAACCGGGCCAAAAATCTCTGTTTTGGCGATTTCCCCGGCCGGATTGACGTTTTGCAAGATGGTGGGGCGGACAAAGTAGCCGTTTTCAAAACCGTTGATGTGGGGAGAACGGCCGTCTACCAACACTGTTGCCCCTTCATCCGCCCCTTTTTGAATCAGACCCGCAATCCGGTCGCGGCTGTGGGGTGTAATGACCGGCCCCATTTGCACCCTTTCGTCCAGGCCATACCCAACCACACGGGAAACGGCCGTATCAGCGATAGCTTCCGTAAATGTGTGGCGAGCCTCCCCAACCGTGACAGCCACCGAGGCAGCCAGGCACCGCTGCCCGGCACACCCAAAAGCAGAATCGGCCGTTATTTTAGTGGTCATTTCCATGTCAGCATCGGGCAAAACGATGACCGGGTTTTTGGCCCCACCCTGAGCCTGAACCCGTTTGCCGTTGGCGGCCCCCCGACTGTAAATGTAGCGGGCAACGGCGGTGGAGCCAACAAAACTAATGGCTGAGATGAGTGGGTGATCCAAAATCGCATCAACGGCCGTTTTAGAGCCATTCACCAAATTCACCACCCCCGGCGGCAAGCCAATTTGCTCCAACAGCCGAAAAACCTTTTGCATGGTCAACGGCACTCGTTCCGACGGTTTAACAATGACACTATTGCCACAAGCAACGGCATAGGGCAGAAACCAAAAAGGAATCATGCCGGGAAAGTTAAATGGGGCCACAATGGCACACACCCCCAACGGCTGACGAATCACAAACTCATCTATGCCACTGGCAATGTCTTCCGAGAAGCCGCCCAACATCATGGTGGGGATGCCACAAGCCACCTCTACATTTTCAATGGCCCGGCGCATCTCCCCGCGCGATTCGCTGAGAATTTTGCCACACTCCAGGGTAATGGTGCGGGCCAGGTCTTCAAATTGTTCCTCTAGTAGCTGTTTTAACTTAAAGAGGGGTTGAATACGCTCCGGGGCCGGTACACGCCGCCACTTCAAAAAGGCTTGATGTGCCAGTTGTGCTGTTTCGTCTAATTCGGCCGTTGTGGATAGTGGAACATGCGCCAGTAATTCGGCCGTTGCCGGATTATGCACCGGTAAATAGTCGGCAGCCTGAGAAACACGCCACACCCCATTGATATAGTTCAACAAATTTTCCATATTCATCACCTCTATGTGATTGCCCTGATCTGGTGGTTATTCATTCGATATAATCGGAATTGACTTGATGTCGCACTGAGACGTGGAGACGCAGGGAGGGAAAACCCTCTGCGGCTCTGCGCCTCAGCACGAGAACCTTATTTCCGATGAACTCTGCTTGATGGCAAAAATTTATCATATTGCCTCTGGCCTGCCAATATCCGTTTGACGGCCGTTTTTTCTTGCGGTAAATTTGTTATAACATTATGACAAAACAGAGTAATTTGAAACCCGTTTTAATCGTTGGTGCCGGGCCGGTCGGCCTTTCCCTGGCCCTGGCCTTAACCAGGCAAAATATCCCCGTCTCCCTGTTTGAAAAATTGCCCGAACTGAACGACGAGATTCGCGCCAGCACCCTGCATCCACCCACACTGGAACTGCTACAAACCTGGGGCGTGGT
>CAZPEJ010000109.1:0-11122 GCA_964585465.1 uncultured Ardenticatenaceae bacterium | reverse complement strand
TAAATAATCTAACCCCAGGTTATAAAACTCCATATCGTTGATACTGCTGGCAAGACCGCTATTGGTTTCCAGGCTAACGGGCAGCGAACCAGTACGAAATGCCTGGCTATCTGCCAGTTCTTCCAGAGGTACCAGCTCATTTTGCATTCGGCCGATTTCTGCCAACATGCTTTCAATGGCTAATTCGACTTTATTGGGGGCAACCCCGGCCGCAAACACATAAGGGTTTGGCCCCAGACCACCTTGCAAACTGCTGTAGGCGTAATAAGCCAGCCCTTGTTCTTCGCGCACCTTCAACCCAATTCGCCCCATCATGCCAAAAACACCCAAAACGGTATTCATCAAACTGGCATCCAGGTAATCGGGGGCTGAACGCAGTGGGCCAGGTAACCCCATGAGAATGTCGGCCTGGGTTTTATCGGGCATATCCACCTGAATGCGTGTGAGCCGGGCAGGACGGGGAGCATCGGGAACGGCCGATAAAAGGTGTTGTTGTGGGTTTTGCCAATCGCCCAGAACGGCCGTTACCTTGTTTAGCGCGTCTTCTGCCCGCACAGCCCCCACCAGGGTGATAATCCCCCCACGCGGGCCAAAGTAACTGGCGTGGTATGCAGCCATTTCCTCACGAGTAAGCAGCGGGATTGTTTCCAAATAACCAGTGGTAGAACGGCCGTAAGGGTGTTGCGGGCCATATAACAATTCGGCAAAAGCCAACCCGGCCATCCGTCGAGTGTCATTGCCGCGCATGTACAAATTGGTCATCATCTGGCCGCGCACCTGCTCCACAAACGGGGCCGGGAAGGTGGGATAGCGCAAGGACTCCGCCAGCATATCCAGCACCAAATCCAGGTCTTCCACCAGGCAAGAAGCAGAAAAGTCGGTACTGTGTTTATCGCTGCTAAACCCCAATTCAGCCCCGACGGATTCCAATTCATCAAAAACCTGCTCAAAAGTGCGTTTTTGGGTGCCACGCATCAACAAAGCGGCCGTAAAGCCGGCTAAACCAGCTTTTTCGCGGCTTTCTACCACCGAACCTGCCCGCACCACCCCTTCCACAACCACAGATTCACTGGCAAAATTTTCATACACCAGGACGGTCAACCCGTTGGGTAATACATGGCGATGGATTGTTTTAGGGCCAGGATAATTTGGATGAGTCATAAATTACTCCACACTTTCATTCACGAAACCGGGTTTTTTCCCAAAACTCAGTTTCTTTATTAAACCAGGCGTAACGATTCACCGCAAAGGCGCAAACGGCGCAAAAAAAGAGAAAACCTTTGCGTCCTTTGCGGTTAAATCCCAAAGAGGCTGAATAGTTACAACCAAGAAACCGGGTTTCTCTGAAAAACTCGGTTTCAAGAGGGTTTAGACAGATGCCCGTTTAACCACCAGCAGCGTAAAATCATCTGCCTGGGACACATCACCAGAGAAGGTTTTTACCGCGTCTAACACAACAGCTACCACCGTTTGTGGGTTGCCGTCGGTCATCAGGGCATGGGAAACGGCGTTTTGCAGCCCAGAAACATCAAACTCTTCTCGATCTGTATTGGTTGCTTCGGTGATGCCATCGGTATACATCAGCAGCAAATCACCAGGGGCCAGGGTAATGGTTCTTTCTTCCAGTTGCACATGGGGCAAAATGCCAATGACGATGCCTTTGGTACGTAGTTCGTGAAACTCACCAGTTGCGGCCTGCCACCACAACGGCCGATTATGCCCCGCGTTGACAAAAGTGAAACGGCCGTTTCTGGTATCTAATTCACCATAAAAAGCGGTCAAAAACATATTGGCCTGGCTATCTTCCTGGATGTACCGATTGGCCGAAATCAAAACCTCGGCAGCAGAACGGCCGCGCAGGGCATTGTTGCGTATGATGGTGCGGCTAAGAGCCATGTACAAAGCGGCTGGTACCCCTTTACCAGACACATCTGCAATTAACAACCCCATCCGCCCTGGTTCACCGGGTAAATCAAAAAAGTCGTAAAAATCCCCACCCACCTGCCGCGCCGGTTCATAGGCAGCTGCAAACTCCCAGCCAGGAATAGATGGACAGCAGGGGGGCAACATGCTAAATTGAATTTGCCGACCGACCGCCAACTCTTCTTCCAGGCGATGCCGTTTAATCTCTTCCCGCCGCAGCCTGGCCCGCTCCAGGGCAATCGCTGCCTGGTTTGCCATCAGTTGCAAAAAACGGATTTCGTCGGGGGTAAAATGGCGTGGGTGGCGGGTATCTATAACCAGCGTGCCAATGGAACGGCCGTCTGCCACCAACGGCACCATCGCCGCAGCTTCAAACCCTTCTTGAGCCAACCAGGTAGCCATCCACCGTCCGGCGTATTGGGTTTGGCGCAAATCTTCCATCACTAACGGCTGTTTCGACTGCAACACCCGCCCCGAACCACTGCGTTCATCAGCAGGCACACAATACTGGTTACTAACCGGATCAGAATGCCAGCCAACCGCCGCCCGAAAATACAACGTTTTTCGCTCCTCGTCGGGCAACATCAAAGCACAGGCATCCACCTCCAGGGCGCGCTGCACCTCCGCCACCAGATAACTCATCAAATCCCCCGGCTCGCGGCGGCTGAGTAGCTGGTTGGAAAAATCCAACAACATTCCTTGCTCTTTCACCCGTCGCTCCTGCAACAGGTCAAACAGCCGCGCCCGTTCCAGAGCTACCCCCATTTGATTGGCGGCATTGGTGAGCAAAGCCAGCACAGAAGGGTTGAAGGGTGCCCAATCTGGGGCAGCCACATTCAAAATTCCCAAAATCTGGTCACCGGAGCGCAAAGGCACTGAAGCATGAACTGTCAACCCCTGTTTATCGCCGGTAATGCCCGCCAGGCGACTGCATTGTACCTCGTTGTAGGCGTGGGTTAGCTGGCCTTGTTGGCACAATTGCTGGCAATCACACCCGCCCTCCCAGGCTTGTGGGTTGCCGGTGTGCATGGCATCTGGCAGGTTGTGGTGGGTTGCCAGGGTATACCCCTTGCCATACCACTGTTCCTGGGCGGCTGGTTCGCACAGAAAAATCCAGGCAGTTTCCAACCCCAACAGGTCTACTAATTGTGGCAAAACAACCTTCAAAGCACCCCGCACATCGGCCGTTTGGTTTAGGGTGATGCTCATCTGGTTAAGAACATCCAAATCTTTCATAGGTCAGGGATAATACCTGTCTCTGGCACTTTCTACAACGGGAGAATGGGGGTATATCGCGGAACCCAGACGTGCTCACCTGCCACACCTGTGGATCGTGCAAGTCGGCGATGGTTTGCATTAAAACGGCCGAAACCACATAAGGCAAATGGCTGACTGCCGCTACCAGTTCGTCGTGCAAAGTCGGGGCAAAAAAGGGGGTTTGCGCCAGCAAACGCAGGATAGTGCGGGCGAGGGTGGCAAAGATGATGCAATTTCTGGTGTGATAAACACCCCCAGCGGATTGTTACCACGCCTATAATGGCATGATAAAGCCCAGAAACAATGATTTATACACTGGAAATTGTGTGATAACATACCCACAAAAGATTACCATGCCAAATTTGCGCGGTAATAACAAGTTGGGTTGCCTCTGATGTATCCACTTAAGATGATACGAAAGGAAATTTTTTACTATGCAACGTGATAACTCATCTTCTCAACCGCGCCCCCAAACTGTGCTGGGCATCCTTGGGGTGCTCATCGCCCTCAGCGCGCCGCTCGTACAAGCTTTGTTAGCCCCATGGTTCAAAACCTTTGGCTTCCCGCTTGACCGTTTGGTTAGCCTCGGGGTTTTTTGGATTGCCGTATTACTTGCATTGGGTATTGCACACTTCGCTGAAGGCTATCCCTTGTCAGCTTTTGGGTTTCAACTTACCCAGAAAACGCTCCGCACCCGCCTGATCGAGTGGATTCTCACCACTGTGGCAACCATGGTCATTGGCAGTATCATCATCTTCTTTTCCACATATGTGCGTAAGCTTTTAACCGATATGCCTGCGCCCTCCCTCGAATTGGTCAAATTGTTACCCATGTGGGTATTGGTGCCCGCTTGGATCACTGGCTCATTTACGGAAGAAGTGCTTTTTCGCAGTTACTCGATTGAGCGGCTGACGGAACTGACGGGGCGCCGCTGGCTTGCCAGCCTGATTACAGTAGTTGCTTTCACGGCATTGCATCTCTTTGGTTGGGACTGGATTCATGTGCTCACTGTAGTTCTGCCAGCATCTATCATGCTCACTTTATTCTATTTATGGCGGCGCAATCTGGCATTGAATGTGATGATCCACGCCATTATGAATGCACCTTTGCTGTTATTGCCGTTGCTCGCGCCCTCGCTTTAGGCAACCCAACTCTCGCATCCAGCCGACCCGTTCCGCGAGCGGCTGATGGAGGCGTTAGGGGTGTCAAATCGTCTAAGGATTGGGTTTCGCCCTTTTCTGGTTTTCAGGCTGACCGAGGTCTATGGTCAAAAGGTTGGAAGAGATGGAAACAATTGAAATGAGCCAGGACATCCCTGTTTGGGCAAAGCAACAAGTTCTCCCAGATGATCCCGATTTTTTAGAAGTACGCCAGTTGCATCGTCATGGTAGAACACAAATCCAGTTACCCAACCTTAAAGAGCTAAAAGGCTGGGCTAAGTCTCATGGTTGGCCGACACCCATGTTTGATTTTGAGAAAGCATTTATCACCAAGTTGTTCGAAAGTAATGAGACTTTTTCACTAGCACTCAAGGAAAGCGGCATCAACGTTCATATTCCCATCAAAGAACACATCCTTACGATTGAAACGCTCAAAGGATTGGATGCGTTGTATGAGGAAAGGGAAGACATCGGCCCCCATGGGGGGCGTCCTACTCGCTGGGGAACCCTGGTCAGTGAGCTGCGGGAGATACGTCACCTTGTCGAAGCGGGCGTTAAGGTGAACGTTCAAGGAACCGAGACGGTTCTGACCACATGGCAGAGCTTCTACGACTGGGCGCATGGGCGTTACCATATGCTTGAAGATGGTTACGACAGTTGGATAGGTGATGACGAGTCGTAAACGCCAGAGGGACTACTCAAACCTTAGGCGCAGTTTTTCCCAATAGCAACAGTCCGTGCCATAGCTAACAAACTCAGCCCGCTTGACCTGGCAGCCAAAGTCGTCATCTGCGGTCATGTCATCTTTTCTTTGCTGGCTGGCAGGTGCCTGGCACGGCCGTTTCTGTCGCACACGAATCAGCAGATAGTTGCCGCCATCTTTCTCGCAGCCCCGATAGTGTCGGCGCAGGGGCGCGTGCCCGGCGATCCTTACTGGCTGCACAACAGCGGCGCAGATGAGATGGCTACCTACCTGAGACAGCACGGCGCGCAAAGCGTGTGGACGAACACCTCCTATAATAATATGCTGCTCAACGTGGCCCTGAACCTGGAAGATATCCACCTGCCGCATGTGTACTATGGCGACATGGGGCAGACGGTGCAGGTGCAGGGGACGTACTGTGGTGGTTATACGTTTGATCATGTCGTCACCGCCAGTGGAGATCGGCCATCGGGCGGCATCGCCATTCGCCAGGGGCGAGAGCGTGAGCCGCTGGTTCTCATTCCGGCGGCTCGCGTCGCCTACCTGGATAGCTTTCAGGTCGCTGGCGAGGCGTGGGATATCTATCAAGTACGCTGCGACATGCCGTGAGCGGCTGTGTTCGGTAAATCACGTAGGAGCGTATAGCTATACGCCTCTACTATTGAATGGCACCAATAGATTGCCTTTGACCCGCGAAAACCCGTCAAACCCGCGAAACTCGCGTTCCATTCAAAGTCTGCCAAGATAGTAATGACCTTAAATCGTCACGCCTTCCACCAAATACCCGTGCATTCCGGCAAAATGGTGATGTTTTCACGCAAAATGTGGTCAGCCAGGTCGTTGCCAAAGAAAAAACGGGTGAGTTGGGCGGCGTGTTCGGCCGTTTCAAAACGGTAATCCGTGCGTATCCAGGTGTGGTTAAAACCGTGTGCTGTTTGTAACCAGTGGTAAAAAGCGGCTAACCCGGCCGTTGGTGGGTGTGGGGTTTCCTGTCCTGTGCCTAAGGTTTCCAACAAGATGAGGCAACCACCTGGGCGAACCACCCGTTTCATCTCTGCCAGGGCCTGGCCGATTTCCTGCTGCCAGCTTTGCGGGTACCAATCTACCGAATGCCCCAAACTCCAACCAGCTATCACCACATCGGCCGTTTTGTTTTTAAGCGGCAATTGGCGATTATCGGCAACTGACCAGGTTGGTGGGGCATCGGAATGGTTCTGTTGCCGTCCCAGACGCAACATGTGGGCAGACAGGTCGAAGGCGTGAATCTGCTGCACCAGAGGAGCCAACAGGCGAGTGAGCCGCCCGGTGCCTGCCCCCAATTCAACCACAGTTAGACCAGAAAACGGCCGAATCTGCTGCAACGCGGGCAAAATGTTCCCCTGGTAATCTTCACAGGAAACCAGGGCTTCATACTGGGCGGCTTGTGTGGTGTAGATGGTTTTGAAATCGGTCATCATGTATTGTGTATTGCGTATTGGAAACCCCGCCATACGTTTATGTCGTTAAGGAACGCGGATTAAATAACCTACAAGAGATTAGAGATTGGAGATTAACAATTGGTTCAATCTGCAATCTCCAATCTCAGTTCTGTAAGTTGTTTCATTTTCATTTCTAAACGAGCCAATAAAACCTGTTTTTGTTCTTCCAAAAAACGGCCGTAATTTTCATCAAAAACGGCCGTCATCAAAACCGCATCTTCCCCATTTCGGTAGTAGCGGCGGCGTTCGCCCACAACGGCAAACTGGTATTTTTGGTACAACTGTTGGGCCGTTTCATTGCTGCGTCGTACCTCTAAGGTGGCTAAAACGGCCGTTTCTGCCCTTGCCAGGTACAATAAATTGAGCAGCAACAGCTCCCCCAATCCACACCTGCGCCACTGCGGATGGGTGGCAATGGTGCTGATGTGGGCTTCGTCGGCCAGCAGCCAGTAACCCGCATAACCAAGCAAAATTGCCGGGTTGGTACCCCATTCCAAAACTTGATACCGCGCCCACTGGTTTTGAGTCAATTCGCGCTCATAAACGGCCGTTTCAGTAGGCAGCGGAAAAGCGGCCGTTTCAATAACACCCACAGCCAACAAATCATCCAGTATCATCGGGCGCAAATAAAAAGGAGCAGGTGGTTGAATCATTCCGAATCTCCCATCTTCTGATTACCTGGTTGGTTTTGAATCACCGGCAAAAAGGTATTGAACACCTGGGTTTCATACGCCCCACTATCACAACGTAGGCCAATCGGCCGGGGCAGACCGCGCTGGTCAATGGGTTCACAACTGGCGGGGTCGCCTGCGTTAATAGCCGGGCTGTTGGGCAGCAGAGCGTGGGTCTGGGTGGGGCCGCCATTTGGCCGCAAGGGGCCGATCTGCAAGGGGATGTTGTTCAGGTCGCCAACGGCCGTTAATCCACAACTCCCATCACTCGACAAATTATGTCCTATTGACATAATCAACCCAGCACAATTATGGCTATCGGGTGGGTGGTTAAGTAGGGTGTTTTGCAAAACCACCAGGCCAGCGTTGTTAAAAACCCCACCTCCTACCAGGGCAAAGTTATCAGCCACCGTCACGTTGTTGCTAGTTATGTGCCCACTGTTGTATAACCCACCGCCATCCCCGGCCAGATTACGGCTCAAGGTGCTGTTAGTGAGATAAAAATTGCCGTTATTAAAAATACCACCCCCTGCTGCTGCCGCAAAGTTGGTAGCCAGGGTGCTGAGGGAGAGGGTTATCACGTCCTGGTTGAAAAGCCCCCCCCCGTTTAATGAGGCGGTATTGCTCAAGAAGGAGGTTTGGCTGAAAACGGCCGAATTGTCATTGTACACCCCGGCCCCATAAACGGCGGCATTTGCCACCACGTCACTGTGGTTCATGGTCAACTGGTACCCATTAAAAATACCCCCACCGAAAAAAGTTGAATTGTCCTGGAGGAGTGTCCCGGCCAACAAAAGGTTGCCTTCGTTGTAAATGCCCCCGCCGCTTCCTTGCCCGGTGACCATATTTTCTACCAGGCTGCTATTGAGAATGTACCCCTGCTCGTAGTTATACAAACCGCCGCCCGCTTCGGTGGCCCGGTTTTGGGTTATCAGGCTGTCGCTGAGGGTAAAAACGGTGTCGCTGCTGATGCCGCCGCCGCTATGGGCGATATTGCCTTGAATGAGGCTATTAACCACCGTGAGATGCCCGCCAAAATTATCTATGCCGCCGCCTTCCAGGGTGGCGAGATTGCCAGAGATAACCACACCGTCTAACAACAAGGTGCCCAGGTTCTCAATGCCGCCGCCAAAATCGGAACGGCCGTTTGTCACCAACAACGCCTGGATTTCTACTGTTACCCCGGCTGTTATAGTGATTACTCCACCTGCCCCGTTGCCATCCAACACCGTTCCTTCCTCCCCCGTCAAGGTAATACTTTTGTCAATAAAAACATTTTCGACAAAGGTTTCATCCGCCAGGACAATGGTGTCTCCATCCCCAGCCGCGTCAACGGCCGTTTGAACGGCGGTAAAATCACACCCACTGGCACAAACAGTATAGGTGGCGGGTAACGCTGTTGCCTGTTGGGGAAACAGACTCCACCAAACCCCTGCGGGAAGGCAGGAGAAGAAAAAGATGGTTAATACCCTGTGACCCATGATTTGGGATTTCTGTTATGTGTTGCGTTTCCGTTGGGATTGGAGATTGGAGATTAACAATTGGTTCAATCTCCAATCTCTAATTTCTTGTAGGTTATTTAATCCGCGTTCCTCAGCTTGTCGAAGCCCAACCTCGCCTTCGACAAGATCAGGCGACCCACCTACGGCTTACCATATAACCACCAATAGGTTGACCGGGGATAGGCGGGTTGCCAGGTTTCCGGCCAGACAAAATCGTTGCCGTGCAGCCGACGGCGCAGGTTGCCATCTAACAATTGGATTTGGGCAACGGTTCGTTCGTTCAGGCGATAGGGAGGTATTTGCAGGTGGTCATAGATGGCTTCTATCATCACACGAGTCTCAACGGCCGTTCCATAATTAACGGCTCTGACCCGTTCCTGGTCTAAATCTTTCAAATACTCCCCCCACTGGCGCAGCCGGGCTTCTAACTCCTGATGGGCTTTTTGTTCAAACCGGACAACACGCTCCACCAGGGCATGATTAAATTGGAAAACGGCCGTTTCGACCCGTTGCTGCTCGCTGTTTTCCAGCAGGGCTGCCAAACTCAACAGCCGATGTTGCCGCATGAGATACCCACCCAATGTCAATTTGGGCATTCCGCTGGCCATCATCTGCCAAAACAGTACCTCACTCGTCAGATATTCTGGCATTTCCTCCGCCATTGCTTCTAAAACAGCTATATCTTGTCTTAATTTTTGCAAGCCATCACTCATGTTTTACCTCCGACACGGGTATAATATCACGTATTGCATATTGCGTAAGGTGTCGTAATTATGGACACGACACGGTATAAGGATTTAATTATGACAGCATTAAGACGAGCCGCTATCTTAAAACTAGCTTCTTCTGCCTATGAAATGGATTTAGAAGTGATGAAAGGGCGGCTGACAAAAGATGGAAACGGCCGTTGGCACATTGGCAATCAAGATTTAATGACCTGGTTAACCCGGCATGAAGGGGAAGATACGGTATTAGTTCTCGGCTCTCTGGCAGACGAACGCCCGGTTGAACCCCGCACCTGTCGCACTTGTGGCCGCGACTACACCGATTTAGAATGCCCCCACTGCCGCGCCAACCGCATTCGCCTGCGCGGCCGGGCGTAAGACGATTGATAGACTGCATTCCTACGTAATACACAACACACAATACCCCCATGATCTACCCTTCACTTTACAAAACTATGAAAAAACAATTCCTATTCTCCCTTTTTGTTCTCGCCCTGTTTTTGTTTCCTGCTCCCAGTTATGCCCAAAGTAGCATAACGGCCGTTTCCTCCTTAAGCGTTGAACTATGGCCCGATTATGACCGCCCTGCGGTGTTGGTTCTGTTCACTGGCACGTTGCCCGACAACACCCCATTACCCGCGACGGTGGTTTTTCCTCTGCCCGATAACGCCGACCTGAACGTCGTTGCTCGCATCACAACTGCTGGAAACATGGTAGATGATTTGCAAGTAACCAATAACATCGGCTCCATCACCTTTTCCACTTCCGATTCCCGTTTTCGGGTGGAGTATTACCACCCCTACACGGTAGAAGGGGATCAGCACCAATATAACTTTTCCTGGCAGGCTGATTTTGCGGTTGAATCATTTAAGTTGGCGGTGCAACAACCTGTCTCGGCCACAGCGTTACAGTTGCAGCCAACGGCCGTTGACATTTTTTCCAACACCACCGATGGTTTCACCTACCACGCCTTGTCGGATCAACCCCTCCCCGCCAACCAACCCTACACCGCCCAAGTGCGCTACACCATGGGTTCTCCCCAACTGTCCCGCGAACAGCTACCCCCTGCCTCCAACCCCGCGTCGGTTGCCCCGGCTCCTGTGCTGGAACCCACCACCGTCTCTGGTGTGGATTGGCCGTTGATTCTCATTGGTGTTGGCAGCTTTTTGATAACCATTGCCGTTACCTGGCAACTGGCAACTTATCGGGCCACTCGCTCAGCCACCGCCACCTCAGCCTCCAAACCACCTGCCAGCAAAACCCGCTTCTGCCGCGAATGCGGCTCCACCCTGCGCCCCAAAGATCGTTTTTGTCGGGAGTGTGGAACGGCCGTTAAACCATAAGTAATTGACATTCTGCCGAAGGAGGTTGGAGATTGGAGATTAGAGATTGACCAATCTCTAATCTCCAATCTCACAATAAAAATGTCAGTTTATGCCCTCCGTGAGTATAAAACAACAAGTTATTTTGGGTCTTTCAGATTTTGTGGGGTTTGCCGTGAAACGTAAAACGCGAAACGTGAAATTTCTCTGATCACGTTTCACGTTTCACGTTTCATTGGTTGTCAACCCCCTGAGTTCCCAAAGAACCGGTTTTACTCCTCCTGCACCAGCGGCCGTTATGTGGGGCGTTTGCTAAGAGAGAGGAGTAATAACAAAACGGCCGTTCCCAAAACCCCTAAAATCAATAATTTTGACAATGGT
>CAZPEJ010000108.1:0-11210 GCA_964585465.1 uncultured Ardenticatenaceae bacterium | reverse complement strand
GTTCTTCCACAAAAGACACCAGGCGCAAAACACCTAACGAGTCCACAATGCCAGCGGCCAACAAATTTTCATTGTCATCCAGATCACCACTGGCCCCATTCATCAATTCCTGGCGAATATACTCTTTCAAAATCGCTGCTGTATTCATCTCACACACCTCATATTTAGAATTATGGTAACTACAATCGTTACAGGGTTTTTAAGTTCACGTTTCCAGTTTACATCATAAAGGCACCCAACACCAAAATTAGATGCCGGGTGCCTTTCTTGAAATAAACCATATCCAAAACTGGGTTCTTCTTGAGAAACCCAATGACCAAATATCCTTACGCTGTTGTTCTGGCAACCTTCATATCTTCTTCTTCAAAGTAGTTAAACAGTTCAGAACCATCTTCCAAAACCAACGAGGAGTGCGTGTCATTCCAGATAGGGGCACGTTCTGGGTGGTAACGTGAACCAATAGGCAGAGAGTAAATGTCTTCACTGTCATAGGAACGTTCCCGTTTCAGCAGCTTGCGGAAGGCAGTAGCGGCTGGAGATGGTTGACGCTCGTAAATGCGGCCCGCAAACACATCAATCATAAATGGCACATACCGTTCGTAGACAAAAGCCGAGAAAGCTAACGGTTGTTCCCAGAAGGCATCCAACGCATCTTCCAAAATGTCAATCGCCTGTTCGCAATAAATCATGTGTTCCTGGAAGGGGTTATCACCGGTCAATTTGCCATCCAAATAATCTTTGGTGGCTTTGGCGGCCAGGCTGGCTTCCTTCATACCCACATACAACCCAAAAGAGAAGATGGGATCCAGGAAACGGTGAGCATCCCCCACACACATGTACCCTGGGCCAGCAAACTTTTTCACCTGGAAGGAGTAGTTCACCACCGTGCGGGCTTCTTCTGTCAATTCCAGGTCAGGAATGCAGCGAGACAGTTCGGGGTTCAATTCACGGATCTCTCGTTTGATAAAGTCAGATTTGCTTTCCCGTTTAGCAACAAAGTAAGCAGAAGGCACCACGATCCCTACACTAACCACGTCGTCATCAATCGGGATGAACCAGGCCCAGTGGTATTTCTTTTGGTAGAAGATCAGGGTGTTGTCTTTGTGTTTGTCACGCGAGCCACCCTCACCACGAATGGCGTTTTTCACCTGGGAGAAAATGGCAATTTGTTTGTCGTAGTTGCCCAGGTATTTGGGGCCGGTAATGCCGGTATTTGCCAGGAAGGTAGATTGGCCGGAACAATCCAGGGTCATTTTGGCATCAATGTCCATCATGCTGCCATCTTCCATTCTTACCTGCACACCACAGACGACACCATCGTCGGCCACCAATGCTTTTGTCACCTGGCCTCTAATCAAGGTAGCCCCACGGGCCACAGCTTCGTCTAGCATCATCTGGTCAAATTCGCTGCGGCGCACTTGCCAGGTGAACTGTTCCTTCAAATTCCATTCTTCGTCGCGCATCATGACCGGCACAAACCAGGAGTTTTTCCCACCCGTGCCAAATACTTTGACCCCGTGTTTGATGGGATGACTCACACCGAGCATTTTTTCTTCCAAACCCAGGTCGCGCAAAATGCCACCGCACTCACCCGTCATGGATTCGCCAATGTGGTAGCGGGGGAAGGTATCACGTTCTACAATAATCGAATCAATACCGTACCGTTTCAAATACATAGCGGCCGTTGTACCAGAAGGGCCACCACCGATAATAACAACATCTGTTTTCATTACGATAATCTCCTTATCTCTAAATGGAACTCATTAATTACTTTTTAGGGCTTCAATGGCGCGGGATTGTAATTCGCGCCGGTTAATTTTCCCGGTGGATGTGCGGGGAAAATCATCAATAACTAAAATTTTGGCCGGGATGGCGTAGGGTGGCAGTTTGCTGCCTAACAGGGCAGTTAAAATAGCCGGGGTCAGGCTGGTGCCTTCTTTGGGTACAACTGCTCCTTCGATGGCATTACTGCCTTGACCATCGGGGATGATGTAGATAGCGGCTTCGTGGACATCCTGGTGAGACAACATGACGGTTTCGATTTCATCCAGTTCGACCCGATAACCGCGAATTTTGACCTGGCGATCTTTACGGCCGTAATACTTATAATTCCCATCTGGCATCTGCTCAACCAGATCACCAGTGCGGTAAAACACATCTTCATAGTGACCAAAAACAGGGCGGCGATAAAACCCTTTTTCATTCAAATCGGGTCGGCCCCAATAACCGCGCATCACCGTGCCACCCCGGCAGAGCAGTTCGCCCACTTCACCAGGCGTAATCGGGTGATTGTGTTCGTCTACCACCAACATCTCTTCGTTGCTACACGCCCGACCAATCGGAATCGTCTCGTCAGAATCTTCAGGCAGGGTATCTACATGGTAATAGGTACAGACATTGGTTTCGGTTGGCCCGTACAAGTTGCTAAAACGGGCGTGGGGAATGGCTGTCATGACATTCCGCAAATGTTTGGTGGGGAATACCTCGCCAGCAAATAAAACCCAACGCAGATTGCTTAAATCTCTGGTTTCCAAAGCCCCCCGCTCCCACAGTTGAATCAGGGCGAAGGGAACGGAGTACCAGACAGAGATTTTTTCGTTCTGGATCAGTTTGGACAGATCCGCTGGAAACTTGGTGACAAATTCGGGAATGATGACCGTTGTGCCACCTACCAATACAGTGGCAAAAAAGTCGAAGGTGGAAAGGTCAAAATGGAAGGGGGCGTGGTTGCTAACCCGATCTTCGGCCGTTAAGTGATACTCTTGTGCCCCCCACTCAGCAAAACTCAACGCACTGCGGTGGGTGTGTATAATCCCTTTAGGGGTGCCGGTGGAGCCAGAGGTATACAAAATGTAGGAAAGGTCTTGCTCGATGACGTGAATTTGCGGGTCGGTGCCAGCCACCGCGTTGTTTACATCGTCCCAGGAGATGCAGTGTAACGATAAATCCGCCTGGGGTGACACCCCAACCAGGCAAGTCACCTCGGTGTTGAGAACGATTTCTCGCACCTGTGCCATTTTGTTGGGTTTGGTGACTAAAACGCGGATATTGCAGTCGGAAACCACGAAGTTGAGGCGGGCCACAGGCGCATAGGGATCCAGGGGAACATAAGCGGCTCCGGCCTTCATGATGCCATAAATGGCAACGGCCGATTCTAAATCCTTGTTCATGTACATGCCCACCCGATCCCCACGCTGCACCCCTTGTTGGCGCAACAGAGCGGCCAGGCTGTTAGACCGTCGTTGTAATTCCGCATAACTCAACGCTTTCCCATTACAACGAACCGCATCTTTATCGGGAAACGCTGCTGCCGCATTATCCAGTGCTTGTGGTAAGGAAATAACCATTTTATAACCCCAGTAATCTTGAAATGATATTTCGTTGAATGTCTGATGTCCCTGAGTAAATAGTCCCACCAATGGCATCGCGCAACTCGCGTTCCACTTCAAACTCTGTCATGTAACCATACCCACCATGAATCCGCAAGGCATCCATACTAGACTGCACAAAGGCTTCACTCAGATACAGTTTTGCCATCGCCGCTTCCATATTGGCAGATTTCCCCTTGCTCTTAATCCAGGCCACCTTGTATAGCAACAAACGGGCCGTCTCCAACCGAACTTTCATGTCGGCAATCCGATTGGAAACGGATTGGAACTTACCAATCGGCTGGTTAAACTGTTTGCGTTCGCGGGCGTAGCGCACAGAAGTTTCCAATAACCGCTCCATAGCTCCCAGGTGGCTACCTAAAATGCAACTCCGTTCCCACTCCATGGAGCTACCAAAAATACGCGCTCCAGCCCCTTCGGGGCCTAACCGATTTTCATCGGGAATGAAACAATCTTCAAAAACAAGCTCCCCCATCGGCGAGGTACGCATTCCCATCTTTTCAATGTCGCGGCTCACGGTGAAGCCGGGGGTACCTTTTTCGACGATGAAGGCGGTGATGCCCCACATGCCTTTTTTCGGGTCAGTGTTAGCAAAAACCACCGCCAGGTCGGAAATAGGGGCACTGGTGACAAACATTTTGCTGCCATTCAGCCGATACCCCCCATCTACTTTTTCGGCGCGGGTACGCAAGCTGTAGGCATCAGAGCCGGAATCGGGTTCTGTCATGCCGTGCGCCCCGATGATTTCCCCTTTGATCATGCGGGGAAGGTATTTTTGTTTTTGGGCGGGAGTGCCTAACAAAGCAATGGGGTGTTGTACACTCCACATTTGGGCGTTTAGGGCAAAGATAAGGCCATTGTCGCGGCAACCGTACCCTAACCCTTCCATCACCAACATGGTGGTCATAATGTCATCGGCCGTTCCGCCATACTCTTCAGGAAACGAAAGCCCCAAAATGCCAAATCGGGCACATTTGTTCCAGTTTTCGCGGGAAAATTCGCCCGCCCGGTCTCGTTCAATCAGTCCTTGATTTAGCTCTTTTTGGGCAAAATCCATAACTGCTTTTTTGAATTCGAGTTGTTCTGGGTTCCAGGAAAAATCCATAGGGGTATCAACCTTTGTAATGAGATAGTTTGGGTTGGTTTCCTATACAGCCATTGAGCATTCAAACGCGAGGGTGTAACTTGTTGATGTCTTGCACATATTTTGTATAGGTTTTTCAATTTTACCGAAGGTGTCTTACAAAGGTTCTTAAAAATTTCGGGTTTGTTTATTTGGAGTTTTTTTTGATTTTCAGACAGGCGGTACTATGTTGCCGGGCTGGGAGGGATTGTAAAACAAGATCGGGTGAATGAAACAGTCTGGGAATTTTTGAAAGATTTTTGGAATTTTTGTTAAATGTTGCCACTTTTGCTGCTGAATCAGTGGCAGCGTCAGGAGAAAAGTAACAAGTTAAAGTTACTTTCCTACTTACGGCCGTTTTGCACCCCACGCCGTCACAGGTTTATTCGCTTGCCGGTAATTGAGGTTGATAGGCCAATAACACGACCCCTAACTCTTTTTCGGCCGTTTGTAATTCTGCTACCTGTTCGGGGGTTAACGCTGCCAACGGGGAAGGGTTTGGAGGTTCCAGGGCCACCACCCAACTGCCCAACTTTTCTTCCAGTTGTCGCAGTCGGGCAATCTTCGGGCGATCTAAACGGGCAAATCGTAATTCGTAGTTGTTCATGGTTTGTACACCACCTGTGCCCGGCCGATCAGCGCGTCCCACACATCCCCCATCGTATCGGCCAAAACAACGGGCCGGTTGAGCCGGTTAGCAATGTCCTGAGGAGAGAGGTCATCCAGAGCAATACGGTCTGGGTGGTCAAACATGACACGAGGCAGCAGCAGCAGGTCGCCCAATTCGGCCGTTTCTAACTGCTGTATCACATCGGCCCCCATTAACAACCCGGCGACTGTAATGGTATGCCCCAATCGTTCGTTAAGCATCGGGTGAACCTGTATGGCAACCCCTGTCAATTGGGAAAACTCAACGGCCGTTTGCTGCAAAATCGGCGCAAACAACGTCGCCGTTACCAGCGAAAGAGATTGAAGCGCAGAGATTGGGGATTCGCCGCGTTTTAATCTCCAATCTTTAATCTCCTTCTTCACCTTCTTCCACTCATCCAAAAAGTGGCGAACCATACCCAGGCCATTTTCGTGCAGTTGTTGCCCATCATAAGCCCGTTGCGGTGGCACTTCTCGCCCTGTCACCAAATACCATTCATCAGTGGGGTAAACAAAACGCACCCCGAACCGTTTGTGATACGCGGCTTGAAGCTGTTCCACGTAGCTCAGGGTAATCGCCGCCTCTTCCCTGGTATGGGGTCTCATGTCATATTTGTGGTGGCTGGTCAGGCCAACTGGCACCACAGAGATGGATTGCACCGCGGGCCACAAGCTGGCTAAATCGGCAATGGATTGTTCCAGAAAACGGCCGTCATTAAACCCCGGCACCACCACCAACTGCGTGTGCATCTCAATACGCCGTTCGGCCAACCAGCGCAATTGAGGCATCACATCTGGGGCTGTGGGATTCCGCAAAAACGCCCGCCGTTTCTCCCAATCCGTCACATGCACCGAAATATACAACGGCGAAAGGCGCATGGTTTCAATACGTTGCCAATCGTGTTCATTCAGGTTGGTCAACGTAACAAAGTGACCAAAAAGAAAAGAGTATCGGTAATCATCATCCTTAATGTACAAAGTACGGCGGAACCTGGGCGACATTTGCAGTACAAAACAAAATTCACACAAATTGTTGCACCGTCGAATATCAATATCAAAGGTAGGGTGAGCAAACTCTATTCCCAACACCTGTTCATAAGCCCGGTTCGCCTGAACGGTCTGGATTTCCCCCTCCCGGCGAATGAGCAGTTCCAAAAACTCCTCCGCCCCATAAAATTGCACATCAATCACATCCATAACCGATTGGTTGTTAATTGCCAGCAGGTCATCCCCCGGCCGCAGCCCAACCGCCGCCGCCACACTGCCTGGTTCAATACCCGTAATCCGTCCACCTGTAAAAGTGGTGAAATCCCGCTCAAAAAAAAGGGTCATTTTTCCCTATCCCTCTACCAAGTTTGGTTCAACTCGAAACTCGAAACTCACCCGGCCGTTTCCTGCACAACGTATGGCATCAACAAAATATCCTCTACCACTTGCTCCGGGGAATGATGGGTTGTATCTATCAGAATCGCGTCCGGGGCTGGTTTCAGAGGTGAGTGTTGGCGGCTGCTGTCTATGGCATCCCGGCGCAACACATCAGCTAAAATAGCCTCATAATCGGCCGAATTGCCCTGTTTCTGCCGGTCGAGCCATCGGCGGCGGGCGCGTTCCTCGGCAGAAGCGGTAATATACAACTTCAAAGGGGCATCTGGCATCACTACCGTGCCAATATCACGCCCCACCATCACCACATGCCCCCGTTTGCCAAACGCCTGTTGCCGTTTCACCATCTCCCGGCGCACACCCGCATAGCTGGAAACCAGAGATACATTGGCATCTACGGTTGGTGAACGAATTTCCCAGGTGATGTCCTGGTAAGCTAATAAAACTGTGTATAAACGGCCGTCTTGCTCTCCAGCCACCGGTCTAATATCCAGGTCAAGTTGTTGGGCCAGGTGGGTAACGGCCGTTTCATCCTGTATATCCAACTTGTTTTCCAATGCCGCCCACGTCACCGCTCGATACATACACCCTGTGTCTAAAAATAGATAATTGAGTCGTTCTGCTAATTGAAACCCTACCGTAGATTTGCCCGATGCCGCCGGGCCGTCTATGGCAATAACCGTTAAATCGTTCAAATCATTTCCTCGTAACCAAAATTTCTATTTGGGTAACTGCAAACGGGTCACTTCATCGGCCGTTAAATGCCGCCACTCACCCACTTTCAACTGCCCCAGCACCAACGAACCAATCTGCTGCCGCACCAACTGCCGCACCTCTAACCCCAATAAATTGGCTACCCGGCGAATTTGCCGCTTGCGTCCTTCGCGCAGTACAACTTTCAACCAGGTCAATTCCCCCTGTTTTTCTAAAAAGGTAACTTTGGCTGGCAAGGTCATCTGTTCTTCCAACAGAACCCCACGCCGCCATTGAGCCAGTTTCTCCTCCGTCACACTCCCGGCCACCAGAACATGGTACGTTTTTTCATGTTCATAACGAGGGTGGGTAAGCCGATGGGCTAACACCCCATCGTTGGTCAGCAACATCAACCCTTCGCTTTCTTTATCCAGTCGTCCCACAGGATACAAATGCCCCGGCAGAGGAATCAACGCTCGCACCGTCGGCCGTCCCTCGGCCAATTCATCTTCGGTAGAAGACAAAACACCTTTGGGTTTGTGCAAGGCGATGTAGAGCAAAGGGGCTTTTAGCTGCAACAAACGGCCGTTAACCTCTATCCGATCCTGACTGGGGTCTGCTTTATCCCCCAAACGGGCCATACGGCCGTTTACCATCACCTTGCCCGCCGCAATCAACGCTTCATTCTCTCGCCGCGACCCCAACCCCGCCTGGGCCATCACCTTTTGCAATCGTTCCATAGATATTACCAATTTTGGGGTTCACACAGCTATCGCTGACCTTCCGCTTTTGTTGGTAAGGGTGGTAATTCAGTAACGGCCGTTAACCCAAAATGTTGTAAAAACAGGGGAGTCGTGCCATACAAAATCGGCCGACCGGGGCCTTCTGACCGACCCACCTCTTCAATTAACCCCTTACTCAACAAAGTCCTTAACGCCCCATCCGAATTTACCCCGCGAATCTGGTCAACCTGGGGGCGAGTCATGGGCTGCATGTAAGCCACAATCGCCACCGTTTCCAGCGCAGCCTGGCTGAGTCGGCTAGTCACTTCCAACCCCAAAAAACGTTCAACCACCACGCTGGTTGTCGGAGCCGTCGTCAACTGGACATCATTCCCACTCCATTGCAGTCGCAACCCGCGAGGGTGATAATCATTTTCCAGCGAACGGAGCAAGGTAGAAACGGCCGTTATCGGAACTTCCAACGTCTTCGCCAATCGGTCAAGCGAAACCGGCCCACTGGCAACAAACAAAACCGCTTCCAACAAAGCCGTTGCGGGCAAACTTATTTCAACACCCTGCGGCGCAGCATCTTCCGGTGAATTTATCATACCTGCATCCAAACTTTGTTATAATCTGCCTCTTACCGTAAATCCATGATCATGAAAATCCATTATATCCTCACAAAGGGCATAAATTAACATTTTCATTGAGATTGGAGCGTGGGAATTGGAGATTGACAAATCTCTAATCTCCAATTCCCTTCAGCAGAACGTCAATTTATGACCTTATGCAGTATAACCCGTGAGAGGGAGAGGAGGAAATTTTGACAACCCCCAGCTACTTTGCCACGCACAATCAAGAGAAAAACCTGACACAACTGATCCAATTTTTACGCATTCCCAGCGTCAGCACCCAACCCGAACATGATGCGGACACCGCTCAGGCTGCCGAATGGCTGGCAAACGCCATGCGCGAAGCAGGCATCGAACATGTTCAGGTCATCTCTACCAACCGCCACCCGTTGGTGTATGGCGACTGGTTACACGCAGGAAACGACAAACCAACGGTATTAATTTACGGCCATTACGATGTCCAACCCGCCGAACCGTTTGAACTGTGGCACACTCCCCCGTTTGAACCTACCCTTCAAGGAGATTATTTGTATGCACGGGGAGCATCCGACGATAAGGGGCAGGCATATATTCATGTAAAAGCAGTTGAAGCCCACTTAAAAACAAACGGCCGTTTGCCCGTCAACGTCAAATTTATCCTGGAAGGGGAAGAAGAAAGTGGTGGAGCCAGCCTGGCCGCCTTCATTCCCGAAAATACAACCCTGCTGCAAGCCGATGTCGCCCTTATTTCTGATACCGGCATGGTCAATCGAGATCAACCCGCCATTGTCTATGGGCTGCGCGGCATGTGTTATGTGCTGATGGACATCACCGGCCCGGCCCGCGACCTGCACTCTGGCAGCTATGGTGGCGGCATCAACAACCCCATCAACGCCGCCGCCCACCTCATAGCCCAACTTAAAGACGAAGAAGGGCATGTGTTAATCCCAGGTTTCTATGACAAAGTTCGGCCGCTTTCACCGCAAGAACGGGAAATTTTGGCAAAATTCCCCCTCGATGAAGCTGAATGGCTGACCGAAACGGGTGCTGCTGCCGCCTGGGGTGAACCGGAATTTACATTAGTAGAACGACTAGGTGCCCGGCCGACGCTAGACGTGAATGGCATCATTGGTGGTTACACAGGGGCCGGGGCCAAAACCGTCTTACCCTCCACAGTGCATGTCAAACTTTCCATGCGGCTGGTGCCAGACCAGGATTTTCATAACATTGCTGAGTTGTTGCAGGCCTACCTGCAAAAAATCACCCCACCCAGTGTCAGCGTCAACTTTACCTATCGCGGGGGTGCCCCCAGCATTACCGATTTATCCATTCCAGCCATGAAAGCGGCCGTTTCTGCCTATGCCCATGTATTTGGCAAAGAACCTGTTTTTATGCGCGAGGGAGGCTCCATTCCCGTTGTCGGGCAATTGCAAACCCACCTGGGGGTAGAAACTATCTTGATGGGGTTTGGGCTGGCAGACGACCGAATACACTCCCCCAACGAACGTTTTTACCTGCCCAACTTTTATCGGGGCATTCAGACCAGTATTCGCTTTTTAGAAGAGTATGGAAACGTGTAACGTGGTGCGTATGGCATCACAAGAAGTTCCACACAATATCCTACAATGACAACTAAAACTGTTACTATTATCGGGGCCGGGCTGGCGGGGCTGTCCTGTGCTTTGGATTTGCACCAGGCGGGCTGGCAAACCACCCTGTTAGAGGCTCGCTCACGAGTGGGGGGGCGAGTTTATACGTTGCGTCGTTTCGCCAATCAACAATATGCTGAAGGGGGTGGGGAATTTATTGATGTCTTTCACCTGCGAATGCTAAAACTGGTGGCGGCGTTTCACCTGGAGTTAGAAACCCTGGCTGGTATGAGTGATTGGAGCCGCCGGGTGACTCTGGCGGGGCGCACAGACCGCACCGACGCAGTGGAGACGTGGGGGGTCAATCTGGCGGATGAGTTAGACCTGGTATGGCAAGCGTTGGCAACATTGGGAACGGCCGTTCCTGACCCCATTCACCCCCTGTTATCCGCAAATGCACACTCACTAGACAATCAATCCGCCGCCGATTGGTTAAACACCTTGCCCATTCACCCCTTTACCAAACAAATTTTTGCTGCCCGCTTGCGTTCAGAATATCTGTTAGAGCCGGAACAGTTTTCCTTATTAGAGCTGGCGCGCTGGGGGGCCTTCTATTACAGCACCCTAACGGAAACCCCTGCCTACCGCATTCGAGGGGGAAACGACCAGTTGGTGCAGATGATGGCGCAACAGTTACCCGATGTGCGGCTGGAAGCAGTGGTAACGGCCGTTCAACAAACCCCATCGGGTGTCACTGTCACATACCAGCAAGAAGGAACACGGCAACAAATCAACTCAGATTATGTGGTTGTGGCGATTCCCCTTGGCCCGGCGCGGCAAATTCAGTTTGACCCGCCGCTGCCTGCTGCACATCAAACCCTGTTACAAGGGCTGCATTACGGGGCCGTCACCAAAGTGTTGATTCAGTATCAGCAACGGTTTTGGCAGGCGTATGATTGGAGTGGCAACCTGCTCACCGACCTGCCCATCACCTGCACCTGGCAGCCTACCAGTGGACAACCAGGGGAGTCGGGGATTTTAACGGTGTATAC
>CAZPEJ010000107.1:0-11238 GCA_964585465.1 uncultured Ardenticatenaceae bacterium | reverse complement strand
TCTATTGCCAATTCAGTACACCTGCCCCTTATCGCCTCCCTACCGCTTACCCCCACCCCAACCCTACCTGCCACCGAAACCTCTGTTCCCACCCCTACCCCCATTCCAGTGGTAGATTTTGCCGCCGTGCGGGCCGATTTGCAGGCTAGCGGGCAAGACCTGGCTTTTGTCAAAATTGGTTTTCATGTGGCGATTGGGGGAAACAGTACCGGACTAGATGTGTGGATGCAGTCGTTAGATCGGGCCGGGGTGCCTTTTTTCCTCAAGAGCGCGGACAATGCCCAGCCGCTATATTATGCCCAACAACTGATGCAAGCCAGCGGCGTGCCCCACACCCTGGTATATCGCAAGTCAACGGGTGAGTATGAGTATGATGTGCCGGAATATGATCTGCCACCCGACCAAGCGGCCCTGCTGCATTGGCAGCGCCATGTAGATGCGTGGCCGCCGGAGTTAGACCCCAGTCTGGTCTGGATGGAAACGGTGAATGAGATAGATAAAAATCGGGCCGAATGGCTGGCGGAATTTTCCCTGGTTACGGCCCAACTGGCTCTGGAAAGCGGGCGAAAATGGGCTGCTTTTGGCTGGTCATCGGGGGAGCCGGAGCCGGAAAATTGGCAATCACCTGCGATGTTACAATTTTTGCGTTTGGTGGGGGAACACCCCGATCAGTTAGCCATTGCGGTGCATGAATACAGTTACACCATAGACGAGATTGCCCATGAGTATCCTTTCAAAATCGGCCGTTTTCTGGAACTGTTCCGCATTTGTGATCAATATGGCATCCCTCGCCCCACCTTGTTGATTACCGAGTGGGGCTGGGCTTATGAAGATGTACCATCACCAGACCGTGCTTTGCAAGATATGGCCTGGGCTGCCCGCCTCTATGCGCCGTTTCCCCAAATTAAGGGGGCCGGGTTATGGTATTTGGGGGGTGGGTATGGGGATATTTCACATCAGGCGCAAAGGTTGATTGAGCCGCTAATGATTTATACCCTGGCAAATTATTTTGTGGTTCCACCTGCTTCCCAACCCGCCTCCACCAACCCGGAGCAATTTCGGCCGTGACAGGCCCTGTTTTGTGGCCCCGCGCAGTGTTGCACCTGGATATGGACGCTTTTTATGTCAATGTGTACCTGTTGCAACACCCCTCAGACCGGGGCATCCCTCTGGTGGTGGGTGGGTTGCCCCAGGAGCGTGGGGTGGTTTCTTCTGCCAGTTATGAGGCGCGCAAACTGGGTATCCGTTCCGCCATGCCTACCAGCCAGGCGGTGCGGTTGTGCCCTTCGTTAAAGATTGTGCCAGCCAACTGGCAAGCCATTCGGCAAAGTTCGCAGCAGATTATGACTATCCTGGCAACCTATGGCCCGGTGGAGCAGGTGAGTGTAGATGAAGCGTATGTGGACTTAACCGAACGGCCGAATCCGGCTGACCTTGCCGCTGAAATTCGCACTGAAGTAAAAAAACAGACCGGGTTGCCTGCTTCTGTTGGCCTGGCAACCAGCAAACTGGTGGCAAAGGTAGCGTCTGATTACGACAAACCGGAAGGTTTTACCGTTGTGGTGCCTGGCTCCGAGGCTACTTTTTTGGCTCCTTTACCCGCCAGGGTGATTTGGGGCATTGGGCAAAAAACGGCCGAACGGCTGACCGTTTTGGGCCTTCACACCTGTGGACAACTGGCCCAGGCTGACCCGGCCAGGGTAAAAGCCATTTTCGGCCGTCAAACCAGCGATGTGTTGCAACGTGCCCAGGGGGTAGACACGCGCCCGGTTCTGGCAGAGCGCGGCCCTAACAAAAGTATTAGCCAGGAATGGACATTTAACAGCGATGTCAACGACGCGACTTTTTTATCCCGCAAGTTGCAGCAGATGTGTGAGACGGTAGCCCATTCGTTGCAGGCAGAAAAACTGGTAGCCCGCACGGTGTATGTGAAGTTTCGCTGGCCTGACTTTACCACCTTTACGCGGCAGAAGTCGGTGGAGGTGGGGATAGATGGGGCGGAGGAGATTTATCGTCTGGCGTTGGCTATCTGGCAAGAGCATTGGCCGCCGGGGCAGCGAATGCGGTTGTTGGGGGTGGGCGTGACCCATTTACAAGAGGTGGTGGGTCGTCAGTTGGGGTTGGGTTTGTGAGTTAATCGGCTGAAGCCACTTGTGTTTCGTTGGTGCGAACCAATCGGCCGTTTTCCTGGGCAAATCCCACCACATCCAGGCGCGAGAGGAGCAAAACGGCCGTTCCTAACCCGATTGCTGACACTACAAAAACCAGCCCATAAGTAATTTCAGCAGATAACCCCAGTTGCAGCCCAAAAATATCCCGTAAGAGACCACCCAAAAAAGTGCCAAACCCTTTGGAAACCAAAATACACACCGTCCACAGGGCCATATAAGCCCCGGCCTCTTCGTTGGAGGCCATGGCGGCCATCAGACTAAAACCGCCAAAGGTATACACCCCGAACCCGGCCCCATAAATTAACAAAGTCAGTTCCAATAAGTGGCGTTGTAGCAGTAACGAGGTGAAACCCAAACCCAACATGCCCAAGCCCATGATCAGCAGACCTGTGCTGGCTATGTTGCGCTGCTGCTCCGGGGAACGTCTACGGGCCAGATAGGCGGTGCTAATCAGGGTGATGACGGTGGCGGTTTGCCAATAGCTGCTTAAGCGGGTGGTGATACGATATTCCAACTGCAAAACATCTGCCCCAAATGGCTCTAACACCACTTCTTGCATCCAGGCAGCCAGGGTAGCCAGAAAGAGAAAGAAGAAGAAGAGTCGGGTGCGGTTATCTTGCCAGATATGGCGCAGGGTGGCGGAGAAGTCGGGCCGGAGAACGGCCGTTTCTACCGTTTTCCAGCTCTTTATTCGTTTTTCTGCCCCGGCAATGGCAAAAAACCAGAAAAACCCACCCAGCACCATTGTTAAAATAACCATTTCCCAGAAGATGGTGCGGTCGTATTGGGTCATCAGGCGGCTGAAGGAGATGCCAGAGATGGCAAAGAAGACAATTAACATTGTCTCTACCATATTCAAAGCCAGCCCTTGTTTTTCCGAGGGGGCAGAGTCCCGCACCAGGGCCAGAAATGTGCCCCCCGATATGAGCGAACCAAACCCATAGAGCATTGAAGAAAAAACGGCCGATCCCCACCCGGCTACACTGGTCTGATCCCCTTCCAATAAATTGACACTCAGCCCCAGAAATGGCAAAGCCAGAACCATAGCTGTCCGCCCCAGCCAAATGTAAGAAGTACGGCGCATTCCCCATAACGGCCGTGTGTCCGACAGATGCCCTACCCACAGGCTAAGGGGCATCAGCAAATAGCGCAAAGCCAATATCAGGCTCACTGGGGTGGCTGGAATGCCAAAGGTAGAAATCAAAATGCGATTCCAAATGCTGCCTACCAAAACATCGCCCATCGCCGAGCCAATCTGGAAGGTGCTTAAACGTAATGTGTGGGAGAGGCTGAAACTGTGTTTATGGGTCATATTTTTTGTCACTGTTTTTAACAAGTTGTTGGAAAAATTTAAAATGGAACGCGGGTTTCGCGGGTTCGACGGGTTTTCGCGGATTTTTCTCTGGTTTTATTCGCCACCGTCTTTGCAGATTTTGAATGGAATGCGGTTTTCGCGGGTTTGACGGGTTTTCGCGGGTCAGAATCAATCAATAGGTGCCATTCAAATGTTTTTTGTCTCCCCGTTTAAGAGGTTGGCGGTTAAAAATGGTTTGCTTGAGCGAAAAATCCGCGTTGATCCGTTTGACCCGTGTTCATCCGCGTCCCATTCCCTCGTTTTGTAAAATCCCGTCAGGTTGCCAGGGTTTTACAAATGTTGTTCATGGGCGGCAATCAGAGCCAACAAAATTTCGTTGGTGATTTGCACAAACTGGCGGCGAATTTGCCCCCAATCGGTGGCGGTTTGTGGCCCGGCCGCCGTCATCATGTCGTAAATGGCCTGGGACATAGATTCCCGAAAAAAGAGGAAGGCGCGAGTGGTTTCTACCAGGGGCAGGTTGTTTTGTCGTCCCAGTCGTTCATAATCCTGGCCGATCTGTTGGGCCTGGGTTTGGGTGGTGGGGGCATCGGCCGTTTCGGTCATGGAGTGAATCACCAGATGTAATAGCCGTCGGCCGATTTCGCGGTGTTCGCGGCGGGCTGTTTCGTCTAACCCCTGGTGCCAGCTTTCCAGATTGGCTTCTCCGTCTGCCAGTTCCAGGCGTGCCCGCCCCAGAATGTTTTGCATGACCAGTTGGGCGGCCGTCAGTTGGGTGCGGTCGTGGTTGCTGGCGCGGCTGGTTACATCGGCGCGGCGAAAGCGACGATGCCCTCCAGGCGTGCGCTGACTTGGCAACTCCCCTCGGTCGGCCCACAACCGCACAGTTGCCGGATGAACACCTAATAAATCGGCCGTTTCGCCTAAGTTTAACCACTCATTATCCATAGAATCTACAGAAATATAACAAACTTTTGAGATTTGTGAAGATTTTTATATATTTCCCTCTGTGTTTCTGCAACGGTTCACCACAAAGGCGCAAAGAAAAGAAAAAACGGGTCTTTCGGATTTTGTGGGGTTTGCTGTGAAACGTGAAACGTGAAACGTAAAACGTGAAACGTGAAATTTCTCTGGTCACGTTTCACGTTTTATTGGTTGTCAACCCCCTGAGTTGCCAAAGAACCTTTGTATTCTTTATCTACTTTGCGGTTAAACCCCGGAACAGTTACCCAGGAAAATAAAAAAACCGCCCTCAGGCGAGGACGGTTTTTTTTTGCTGCCACACACCAGGAGGGCAGTGTGGGCATTTGTTCGGACAATAGTAGGTACAAAGGGAGGAAATTGTCCTACGCTTAAAGAGGTGTTCCAGTCGCGTTTCTCTCGTGCCAGTTTGGGGAGGAGGGTCCTTTGTACCTTAACTCCTTAAGCGTGTCAAAGAGTATAGGTTGGTTTTATAAGATTCCCATTAGTTTTACCTGAAGGGTAGATGAGTAAAAAACGGGATTAACCCCAGATGACACAAATGAAACAGGTGAACATAGAATTTTTCCTACGCCACAACCTGCTGGTTGACTGACAGATTTAATCATTGAATGGTTACGGCATCGGATGAAAAGCGGATAAACGGATCATACTTGACTGCCCATCCGTTTATCCGTTTCTATCTGTTGCCTGTAGCGGATAAAAATAACATTTGTCAGTCAACCAGACCTCAAACCTGAAACCTACCCCGGTTTCCTCAAGATATGGGTGGCGATGGTTGCTCCACTACCACCAATGTTTTGGGTCATAGCCAGGCGGGGCTGCCGTGCCAACTGGGCTTCGCCAGCTTGCCCCCGTAGTTGCAGGGTGGCTTCGGCCAGTTGATAGAGGCCAGTAGCCCCAACCGGATGACCTCGTGCTTTTAGTCCACCCATGGTGCTGATGGGAATACGGCCGTTTGGCAAAATCGCCCCTTCTTGAGCCAACCGCACCCCTTGACCCCGCGCTGCAAACCCACACGCCTCCAGTGAAAGGGCGGCCATGATACTAAAAGCGTCATGCAACTCGAACAAATCAATATCCTCCGGCCCTACCTTTGCCTGGGCATAAGCCCGCCGCACCGACTTTTCTGCGGCTGCCAGCCACAAAGGGTCTTCCCGGTCATGAATTGCCAGCGTATCGGTGGCGGAGGCAGACCCCACCACTCGCACCGCCTGTGGGGCCTTTTCGGCTGGCACCAGCAACAGAGCTGCTGCTCCATCTCCAATTGGGGACGCATCATACAGGCTGATGGGATCGGCCACTACCCGCCCTCGTTCATACTCTCGTTGACTGATTGTGTCCTGGAACATGGCGAAGGGGTTTTTAGCCCCGTTGGCATGGGCATTTAGGGCAAAAGGAGCAAAATCAGCCCGTTGATACCCATATTCATACATGTACCGCTTCATCACCATGGCATTGAGACCCACAAAGGTGACACCTTGAATAACCTCGTAATCAGCATCGGCGGCCGTAGTCAGGGCAGCGGTGGTTTCCTTGAAGGAGGTTTCCGTCATTTTTTCCACCCCAATGGCTAAGACAGCTTCCATTTCGCCGCTGGCAATGGCCATAATGGCCTGCCGCATGGCGGAGCCAGCCGAGCCGCAGGCTGCTTCTAATTTGACGGCCTCTATGCCCCACAGCCCCAGGTGATCTGCTACCAGTGCCCCCAGGTGGCGTTGTTGGTTCAGACTGTCGCTGGTCATATTGCTGACATAGAGGGCATCTATTTGATTCAGGCCAGCATCTAACATGGCGGCACGGCCAGCTTCTACAGCCAGTTCGCGGATCGAGCGTTCCCAATGTTCATGGACGGGCACACGCCCGACTCCTAAAATGGCGACTTCACGCATTGCGTATTACCTCCAGATAAAAGAACATGGGTTTTTTGGGAACTCAGGGGGTTGACAACTAATGAAACAGCAAACCCCACAAAATCCAAAAGACCCAAACCATGTAACGATTCAAACAATCAACAGGGTATGTTTCCAGATGAGTTATGCCGTTACAAAAAAACATCGCTAGTTTACAAAACGAGCGATGTTTGTAAGTTTAATCAGCTAAACTACCAGAAACTACCAGGCGGGATGTGAGAGGTCGCAAAAAACTGCCAATTTATACTTACAGAGGGCGTAAACTGACATTTTATTGTGAGATTGGAGATTGGAGATTAGAGATTAGAGATTGGCCAATCTCTAATCTCTAATCTCTAATCCCCTTCAGCAGAATGTCAATTGATGACCTTATGCACTATATGAACTATCCAGGGCACTCTATTTTGTATGTCCATTCAAAGCGGTCGGGGATTCGGCCGTATTGCAAATCGGTGAGTTCTTTGAAGAGGTGTTTGGAGACGGGGCCTGCCTGACCGTTGCCGATGAGGTAGTCGCGGTCGCGGAAACCAAATTTGCCGACGGGGGCGATGACGGCAGCGGTGCCACAGCCAAAGACTTCGGTTATTTCTCCGTTTTGGATGTCGCGCAGGACATCGTGAATGTCCAGGGGGGCTTCTGAAACCTGATACCCCAGGTCGGCACCCAGGCGGATGACAGAGTCGCGGGTGACACCAGGGAGGATGCTGCCGTTGAGGGGGGGGGTGACAATGTGACGGCCGTTATAGACAAAACAGATGTTCATGGCCCCAACTTCTTCCACAAAACGGCCGTGAATGGCATCTAACCACAAGACCTGGGAGTACCCTTTGGTTTTGGCAAATTCGCTGGCGATGAGGCTGGCGGCATAGTTGCCACCCGTTTTGGCTTCGCCTGTTCCCCCTTTCACGGCCCGGCGGAAGTCATCTGAGATATAAACGGGGACGGGATTAAACCCTTCCTTAAAATAGGCTCCGACTGGCCCGGTGATGATGTAATGGAGATAACTTTTGCTGGCGTGAACCCCCAGGTTGGAATCGGTGGCAATCATGACGGGGCGAATGTAGAGGGTGGCATCTGGGGCGGTGGGCACCCATTCATGTTCTAATTCGACCAACTGAATAACGGCCGCTAAATGGTTTTCTACATCTACAACCGGCATACTCATGCGTTGGGCGGAGTGATTGAACCGTTTGACATTTTCCCAGGGACGGAACAGGTTGATATGACCGTCGGGGCGACGGTAGGCTTTGAACCCCTCGAATATCTCTTGAGCATAATGAAGAGCAGATGTCGAGGGATCGAGTTCCAGTGGGCCATATGGCCCAATTATAGCGTCATGCCAACCCCGGCCGGGTGTATATTTTTGGGTAAACATACGGTTGGAAAAAACATTTCCGAAGCCAAAATCATGGGTTGGAACGGGTTTGACCCTGTTTGCATCCAATGGGAGAATTTGAATATTCACAAGTTATTGCCTCCTAAAAGATATTTGTTGAGCTATTGATAGAATAAAGCCTATGTCCGTTGAGTTACAACGGGAGTTAAGTAGGGTATGCCCTCTTAGACGATCTGACTTTGAGCAGTCGTACCTCCTTTGTTGATTCATTTTTACCCCTGCTGTTCAGGCAGATAATGTCTTCATCTCCCATCCTCCGTACAAGTTTGTGTCAAAAAAATGGCTGTTTTCGGGAAGGTTGAGGGGTTATTCATTTTCGGGGGTGGGAATATGTTGCGGCAAATGGATAATGAAGGTGCTGCCCATCTGCTCGGCACTTTTTACTTGAATATGCCCTTTATGTAAAGCTACGATTTCCTTCACCATAGCTAACCCTAGCCCGTATCCAGGAATGTTGAGCTGACCAATCTGTTGTCCTCGATAAAAGCGGTCAAAAATATGTGGCAAGTCCGCCTGGCTGATGCCCATGCCACTGTCTTGAATGATGAGGTGTGTTTCTTGTTGAGAGGGGTTGGACAGGATGCGGATGGTAATGGTGCCTTCTGAGGTGTAGTTGAGGGCGTTGTTGAGCAGGTGGGTGACAACCTGGGTGAGTTGGTTGTAGTCGCCCATGACCCAACTTTCTGTATGGCCTAATTGGGTGAGGAGTTTTAACCCTTTGGCTTCAATTTTAGGCTGATAGACGGATATGACTGAATTGACTAATTTGTTGAGTGAAACGGCCGATAATGTGACCGTTTTTCCGGGCATATCCAACCGGGAGATGTTTAGAATGTTTTCGGTGAATTGTACCAGCCAGTTGGTTTTTTCGCGTAAGACGTTCAGATACTTTTCCCGTTTTTCGGCCCGGCCGCGCTCCAATAAATCCAGGTACAGGCTCAAGTTGGCAATGGGGGTTCTCAGTTCGTGGGATATGTCCCCGATAAATTTTGATTTGAGCTGGTCTAATTCTGTCAAGCGTTCATTGGCCTGGGCCAATTCTTGAGTTCGCAGGTTGACATGTTTTTCCAGGTTTGCCATCACCCCGGCCCGATAAAGGGCGTTGGCGGCCACATGGCTAACGGCCGTTAATAACCCTTTTTCTTCCTCTTTAGCCTCGTGTCTCTCTGTAAAAGCCAGGTGCATCACCCCAATGAGCTGATTCGGTGTTTGCAACGGCACTGAAACAACACTTTGGACGTGGTTTAGGGTTTCAGTTTCTCCCGGCAAAGCAAGTCGGAGGGAGTCTTGGAGAAAGTTAGTCGCGTAATAGGTTTCTCCAGTTTCGGCCACATAACCGGTAATACCTTCACCAGAGCGGTGGCGTAACCCAATGGGGTAAACGCCGGGTGGGTGGGAAACACGGAGTTCTAATTCGGCCGTTTCTGCATCTAACAGGAAAATAGAGCCAGAAGAAGCCTTCACAACGGCCGAAACCCGCTGCAAAATCATGGGCAACATCTCATCTACTGTGTCTACCGTTTGTAAAACGGCCGAAATCTCTGTGACCGTCTCCAATTCATACGCTCGCTGCCGTGCTTCTTCATAAAGGTGAGAATTTTCCAGGGCAATTGCCACAAACTGGCCCAATTGGTCTAACAATTTGAGTTCAGCCTGCCCATAAACGTGGGACATATAACTTTGGGCAGAGATAGCCCCAATAATTTTCCCACCGATTCTTAATGGCACACACAAAATAGAGTGTACTAACTCTTCATCCCCATACCCAGTGAGGGGAAAAATTTGCTCAATCTCAGTCTCCCCCCAGATGATAGACTCCCCTGTGCGAATGGTGTGCCCGGCCACCCCAACATCTAATTCTACCACCCCGACCGGATAACTTTCTCCTTTGTCTATCTTGATTAGATGTTCGTAATAGGTGGCTCCCGGCTGGTAGGAGGCAATCCAAAATGCCTCGTTGGGCATCAGCTCGCCGACACAGTGATAGGTGGTGTTGAGAATGGTGGTTAAGTCGAGGTTGGCACTGATGGCCCGCCCCAGACGCATCAACGCATCCAACTCGTCGGCGCGTCGGCTGGCGGTAATAAACAAGCGGGTGTTTTCGATGGCAATTACCGACAGGCGGGCAAATTGATCCAATAGACGAATATCTGGCTCTGTAAAGGTGTGGGAAACGTTGTTTGCTTCGTGGCAGCTGAGGACTCCGATGATGTTGTTGTCAGATAACAGAGGAACGGAGATGGCACTGCTCCACAGGTTTGCCGGGTAAACGGCCGCTCGCCCCGGCCATGAATCGTAGTCGGAGATGATCAGGGAACGGCCGTTTTCCAGCACCCAGCCTACCATCCCCTCACCCCGTTTTAGTCGGGTACCTAAAAATTCACTCCCTGGCCCATTTATGGCTACCATGGTTAACGTTTCCTGGTCTGGCTCAACCAGGTAAATATCCCCACCCGCCACACGTAACAAGTTGGCGGCCCGCACGATAATTGCTTTTAATGACTCTTCCATGTTGCGGTGGGTAATAATGTCCAGGGCTGTTTCGTGTAGGGCTTTGAGTTGTTCAGTTTGCCGTTTTTGGTCGAGCAGTAGTTGGCGGCGATCCTCTTCGGCACTGAGTAACGCGGTTAAATAAGCCTGTTCCTTGCGCGAGGCCAGCAAGCTGGTGTGTAGGCTCTGCATTAGGGTGGTGATGGAGAGGACTAACGCGGTACTCATTGCCAGGAAAACGGCCGTTCCGCTTACCCAAGAGCTAAAATCCATGCTATTTGCCAGCCGGGCAACCGGAACCGTGACAGAACCATTCACGAATAACCAACCCACCCCAATCATGGTGATGACACTGATGCCGATGGCGATTAAGCTGGAGCGGCGGTTAAAAAGAACGGCCGTTAGCAATACAAAGGCCAGGAGGAAAATACGGCCGTTACTACTCAACCCCACCAACACCAATCCCAACACCCCCAAACCATACAAAATCACCAACAAAGTTCCGGCCCGCACGACATAATTTAGCTGGTTTGTATAGGTGATAAAGGCCACCCCCACCAAACCCACAAGATAAATGGTAATAACAGTAGCCAGAAAAGTAAGGCTATTTTCTTCTTGCTGATATGTTTGCCAGATTAAATTAAGACCAGCAAAAAATAAAAGCACGCCCAAAACTAAAAAAGCCTGCAAAACGCCACTTAATACTTTATTCTGCCATGACCGAATATCAGACAGTTCAGAGGGGAGAGAACCAGTTGTTGAAGCGGATTCTGATAGATTCACTTTTTATACCCGGAAAACCTTTGGTCATATAGATATGTAATGTTTTAACCTGTTGTCATTGAGGCAAATTTGCGTCGGAAACATTGCATATCTCTAAAAAGGTTGTGTCATTGTAAAGATTTTTGGGTCTACTGGCTTTGACATGTCACTCTAAGCGGAGCAAAGAGTCCCGTTCAGTCAGTTAAGCCG
>CAZPEJ010000106.1:0-11262 GCA_964585465.1 uncultured Ardenticatenaceae bacterium | reverse complement strand
CTTCTACACTGTTAATACAGGAAGCGTGAGAGCCGAATGAGGAGAATAACACAAGATAAAAAATCCGACAAATTTTTGTGCCGTGGGTTGGTGAACGGTATACTCCCCGCTCATGACGGCCGAATCTATTACCCTCACTGAAAAATATGAACGACACGGCTGGCCCAGCCTGGCCCGCCCCGATGTTAAACCCCCACCAGGTTGGAGTTTATCGCTGATAACGGCCGTTTCCCGCGTCCGTAACCATGCCCTTTCCCCCACCGGCAACCAAATCGCCTTCATCTGGGACCGCGACGACCTCTCCGACGTGTACACCCTGCCCGTCACCGGTGGCTGGCCTGCCCGCCTGTCTACCGAACGTCAACCAGTAGCCTACTGGTCAGACGAAACGCCCCAATGGTCGCCCAACGGGCAATGGCTCGCCTTTTGTCTGGACGGGCATGTCCATGTCACCCCGGCCGAAGGTGGATTGCCACACAAAATAAGCGATTTTGCCCCGTCAGCCTTTTCGCCCGTCTGGATGCCAGACAGCCACCATCTAGTGGTCAGCGTCGAACGGCAAGAAAGTATTCAACTGTTGCTCACCGACCGAAACGGCCGTTGGCCCCGCCCCCTGGTCACCGCCAACGATAGTGATGCCTGGGATGCCCAACCCGCCCCAAACGGCCGTTTTCTCCTCTACACCCGCCGCCCCTTTCACGACTTGAACCGCCTGGACATCTGGCGCGTAGACCTGGAGACAGACCAAACCCACCCCCTGACAGGCAACAGCAAAACCAAAGATTGGTCAGCCCGGTGGTCGCCCGATGGCAACACCATCGCCTTCCTCTCCCAGCGTGGCGGCTGGAACGACCTCTGGCTCATGGCTGCCGACGGAAGCCACCCCCGCCAGCTCACTCGCCTGGGCCGAGACATAGGTGAATTTGTCTGGTCGCCGGACGGCCAACAACTGGCCTGCACCATCAACGAGGGAGGCGCATACCACCTGGCTTTACTCCGCGTCCACAGCGGCGAACTCACCTACTTACAAAAACGGGCCGGTTTTTTCTCCCACCTCAACTGGTCGCCAACTGGAGATTTTCTCACGGTAGAGTATGAAGATGTTTTTCTACCGCCAGACATCTACCAGGTAAATTGTGAAAACGGCCGTTTCACACAAATCACCTTCTCCAATTTGCCCGCTTTGGCCCAAAACACCCTCATTGAACCGGAACAGGTCAGCTACAAAAGCCAGGATGGGTTGGAAATCCCCGCTTTTCTCTATCGGCCCACCAGACCAAACGGAGCGGCCGTCCTCTATCCTCACGGCGGCCCCTCGGCTCAATACGGGTACGAGTGGGATATTCTGGCGCAATACTTCGTTGCCAAAGGATACACCTGGCTGGCTGTCAATTATCGCGGCAGCACCGGGTATGGTTTGCCCTTTGAGCAGGCGAATTATGGCAATTGGGGCGTAGGGGATACACAAGATTGTCTGGCAGGGGGCAAATTTTTACATGGGTTAGAGGGGGTAGACCCACAGCGAGTCGCCATTTATGGCCCTAGTTACGGTGGATACATGGTAGCCTGTTGCCTCTCCTATGACCCAGACTACCTGTTTGCCTGTGGGGTAAGCAAATATGGGGATGCCAACCCGCTCACCTCCTGGGCGCAATGTAACCGGGATTTGCGCCTGTATACGGAAATTTTCCTGGGGCATCCCAGCCAAAACCGCCAAATTTACCAGAACGCTTCCCCCATCCATCAGGTACACCAGGTGCAAAAACCGGTGCTTATCTTGCACGGGCTACAGGATGATGTGGTGCCGCCAGAAGCCTCGGAGGAGTGGGTGGAACAGTTGCGACGGGCTGACAAAACGTTTGAATACAAAACCTATGCTGGCGAGCCACACGGATTCCTGCAACGAAAAACACAACTAGATGTTTACGGCCGTATTGAGCGTTTCCTCGATTGGTATTTGTTGCCGGGGAAAGGAAATTAACCCCCCGCCAACAAATTAACCATCTTTTCTGCCTGGGCGGCCAGGTCGGCACGGCCGTTTCTGCGCCACCATCGAGTATAGTTATTCATCTCCTGCCGGGCTTCTTTAATTTGTGACAACAAAACGGCCGATTCCGTCAACTTCCCTTGCCACGCATAACTGAACCCCAGACACTTAACAATGCCACGGTGGCTGGCTGCCAGCCCATACGCCACTTCTAAATGAAAAGAGGCCGCTTCATAGCTCTGCTCTTGCATGGCAACCAGCCCCAGACGGTGGTGAGCCGTGCGGTTAAGCGGGTCGTACAGGAGAGCCGTTTCAAATAGGGCCATCGCAGGAGCCAGGTCGGCTAAATAACGGCCGTTATCCCACTCATTTGTCGGCCAATCCTGCAACTCAATCCGAGCCATCCTCACCGCCCCCAGGTTAGCGTACCAATGACCCAACAACCCATTGTAAAAAACAGCTACCAACCCAATACCTGCTACCCCCACAACAGCAGCGAATTTGAGAGAACGCAATTGACCCGGTAACAGAGCATTTTGCCGTTTACCAGACAAATAAACCGCCATACCAGGCAAAAGCAACAACAGCGGGGTGCCCAGTGTGCCATACAAGGCATCATCCATCAACCCGTGTAACACCATCACAATTAAACTGACAAAAGTAGCCCAGCGAAAAATCCGTACTTCTTTGGCAATCGCCTGTTCACGCCCGCGCGCCGGGGGGCGCAACAACCAAAACGCCGCCACCAACACACCCAACAAGGCCAAAAAACCCACCGGTCCCTGCTCCAACAACACATCCAGCCAGAAATTATGGCCGTAGCTAAAGAGGAAAAACGGGGTAACAGCGATGTATGTGGAGTAAAGCCCGGCAAATGAAGCCAACCCACCGCCGGTATAGGGAAAATCTTGCCACAATTGCAGGGTGCGTTGCATCAACTCCAGACGGCTGGTGCTATTATCAGCACCGGGTAGCCAGGACAACAGGCCCACCGGCCCACCAGCCCACAACAGAGCCACTATCAAACCAGTGCCAAATAGGGCCAAAACCATCAGCCCAAACATGGCTTCACGGGTCAGGGGTGTTTTTTGATAGGTGACGCGACTAAACCACCACAAAAACCAGACGGCTGCGGCAACTGCCACAGCTAACCAGGCGGCTCTGGAACTGGTCATGAGGAAGGCAAAAAAGGTAAATGGGGCAGTAACGGCCGTTATGCCCACCAACTCCCACCGTTTACGCCGCCAGCCATAAACCGCAAACGCCAGCAAATAGGGGATTAAAACAGCCAGCACCCCCCCGGCCGCATTGGGATGAATGCCCATTAAGCGTAAATTCGGCCGAATTCGCATCCACCGCAAAGCCAGCCGTTGTAACACACCGATGTCGGCTGGAATCACCTGCCAGTTGTTAGACAACAAAAAGTAGATGCCCACCAGGCCGCTGCTCACCCCCAGAAAACCTACCACCATCCAGGCATCCCGCCGCGACTGACCAGCCAGCGCATAAAAAAGAAAAACGGCCGAAAGCAAAATCCAAAACTTGCTCCAGGCCGCCGTCCGATCATACGCCGCCCACACCCCCACCAACGCAGTCAAAAGAAAAACGAGAACAGGCAAATCAAAACAAGTGCGTTGAAAGGGGGATCGCCCTGCCAGCAATCGAACCAACCAGGGCAACAGAACCAACAAAAGCGGTTGCCAGCTTACCAATCCTGCGGCAGCAAACCACAAGACCGCGCCAGCAACCGCACATCCTAAATCAACAATCGGAAACCAACGATCTTCAACCAACTTCATGTCAGCGATCAGCTTCTTGCCCCAGCGTTCAGACTTCCCTGGACGGCTGACGGCCGATTTCTGACATTTACGATTTAATGACTTTCAGCGGCATTAGACTGCCAACTTAAATGCTGCAACCCAACGCTGATAGCAGATTTTATCGTAGAAACGTCAGAGGCTACCATTTTCAAATAAGTCATAATCGGGCCAGGCCGGAAAGCCCACTCACGAAACGCCCGCTTTTGCCAATACAACAACCGTTCGGCCGATAACCCGTCATAATCCAAAACAGTTCCTTTATCCATATCCACCTGTTCCCAACGGGTGCCAGAACGGAACCAGCCATTTTTCACCACTTCAAAGAAAAACGGGGTGCCCGGATAAGGAGCCGCCACATGGAAAAGGGCAATATCCAACGGCAATTTTTTGGAAAATTGAATCGTATCTTGAATGGTTGCTTCCGTTTCGCCGGGCAACCCAATAATAAAGTACCCCCAATTCATAATGCCCGCCCGTTTGGCCCAGGTCAAAGCACGTTCTGCTTTATCCGGGTAGGCCCCTTTGCGGGCGTGGCGCAAAATTTGTTCATTCCCACTTTCAATCCCCCAGGAGATGAGGCGGCAACCCGCTTTCCCCATCAGGGCCAACATTTCCTCGTCCACATAATCCACCCGGCTGTTGCATGTCCAGCGAATACCAATTTTCTGGTCAATCATCTGCTGGCACAGCCCTATCACCTGGTCGCGGTTGACGGTAAACAGGTCAGCATACATGTGGATGTTGTTCATGCCCATTTTCTTGAGCATCCACAACTCTTCCATAATGTGTTCTGGGGTGCGAATACGCACAGAGAATTGATAACTGACGTGTTTAATACAATAAGTACAACCGGCGGGGCAGCCCCGGCTGGTGACGATGAAGGTGAACGGCCCTTTAATCATGGGCATCACATATTTCTGCATCGGCAACAGGTGGTGCATCGGGTGGGGCAAATCATTCAGGTCAGCCACAAACGGCCGTGTCACATTGACAATAATCTCCCCGCTACTACGCCATACCAACCCCTTAATACCGTGCATATTCACCGTACCATCTGGATGATAAGAGGGTTTATAGGTCGGGTCATGTTTCTCAAATAGGTGTTTGATATTGTCAGGCCGTTGATCCACCTTGCCTTCCAGATGATCCAGCAAGTCACGAATGGTTAAATCTGGTTCACCCAACAAAATAAAGTCCAGGTTAGGATACGGCCGCATTGTTTCACGCGGGATAGGGGTAACATGCGTACCGAAGGCAATCGTTTTAGCCCCCCGCGCATGAGCCAGAAAACAGCCATACATATCATTTTCCAGCGTCGGCGCCGTCATCTGGGTCATGTAATACTTGGGTTGATAATACTCCAGCTTCTTGGTGAACTCTGCCCAGCCCATCCGTTCGGCATTGGCATCAATAACTGCTACCGAGTGTTGGGGATACAACATCGAAGCCATGGTTGCCAGCGAAACCTGGGGCCACACCATATTTTCGCGGGTGCGGCGACCCACACGGTGTTGGGTGCGAATCCACAACCCACCATCGGGTGTTGGCGGGTTTACCAATAAAATGTCTACCGCATGTTCAGAGCGTTTAGCTTCTAATAAACCCTGATGCACAATAGAGTCTGCATCGGGGAAGTTTGCCATCCGCAATTTGGGGACACGACGAGTACCTAAATTTTCTTTTAAGGAGTCGCCACTGCCGTTCCCGTTCTCTTCAATTTGTACGTCCTCAAGTTTTACTTTACTCATGACATTTTTCTCCCATGAGAGCGGGCCTTCCAGAAACAAAATGGCTGTTGATTCTTAGATGCCTCGTCTCCTGATTGGTTATGCAAATCCTTTCATATCCTTTTTCGTCAACATTTCGCGCTGACCCAGTTCTGCCAATACCTGAATCAAAATCCAATAGATAATTAACTGAACACCCACTAAAATCATCATGGCACTGCCCACTAAATAAAGCCAGAGGCGGGCGATATTGCCATTTCCAACCCCTAAAACCAGGCTGGCAATGCCTAAAATCAATCCCCCCACCAGACCCAACAGCCCCATCCAGCCAAAATGGTGGTTAAGCGGGGTTTTGAAGATGGGTTTGCCGAACAATCCTTGTCGGATGGGCTGTTTGTAAAAGATGGAAACCATGTAGTTAAAGGTGACACCCAGGGCAAAAAGGCTAATCCCAGCAACGGCCGAAACCAACGCCACAAAGATAGAAGCCACCCACATACTCCCCAGTTCCGTCACCCCACTCAAACGGGAAATAATTAGCCCCAACAGAATTAACAACGAAATACCCACACCCCCAACCCCCAACAACCCTAAAATACGCACCGGGTTGTAGGTGAGAGCCGTCCAAACAATAGATTGCAAGAAAACCGAACCGTCGTGAATGACACTCAGCTTAGAACGGCCGAGTCTTTCGCTATATGGAATCGGGATTTCCTTCATTTTTAAGTTTTCGTGAATGGCGCGGGTACTCATCACCGGGGTTAAGTTGAGGCCGTCCGGCAGAGGGTAGACCCGTTCCAGGATGCTCTTCTTAAAAACACGCATCCCGCTGGCACTATCTGTCACCCGTTGACGGCCGATCAGACTGAGCAAATTGGCAAAAAAGAAGTTACCCACGCGCCGTGTCAGGGGCATGTGGCTTTCTGCCCCCGCCATGCGAGAACCAATCACCAGTTCGGTGCCATTTAACGCTTCCTGGCACAACTGCGGGAAAAATTCTGGTGGATAGGTGCCATCAGCATCCAAAAAACCCACCAGTTCCCCTTTTGCCTGGCTAAAACCCGTTTTAAGTGCGCCACCATACCCTTTGTTTTTAGGGTGCTGAATCAGCCGCACACCAGCAATAGAGCGGGCGATTTCTACCGTTTTGTCCTTAGAACCATCATCTACCACGATAAGTTCTAACTCGTCTACTCCCACTTTTTTCAAATCCTCACGGACATTTAAGACACGGTGGACAATATCGGCAATACCATCTTCTTCATTATAGGCGGGAATAACTACAGAAAGTGTTGTCATAATTTGTTGTTTGTTTTAGTTGCCAATCAACCACCCAAACACCGGGTGATTGGCCGGAAACTGCTTAATAAATGATCTTTTCACGTTTTGGTTGGTTTTCATTTGTTCTCATTTCAATGGTTTTGATGACTTTGGCCGGGACACCACCAACCACTGTGTAGGGGGGAACATCTTTGGTAACAATAGCCCCTGCTGCCACAACAGCCCCTTTGCCAACTCGTACTCCATCGGTGATGACGGCTCCGGCACCTAACCACACATCATCTTCAATAACGATGCCTTCAGCAGTGATGCCTTGATCCACAAACGGCCGATTTGGGTCATCAAACACATGGTTTACCGCAATAATCTGGGTAAATGGCGAGGTATACACCCGGTCGCCAATGGTCACACCACCCTGCCCCCGTACAATACTATACTCCCCAATTAAACTATTTTTACCAATTTTAATACCAGAATGGGGAATGTCACGGAAGTTATACACATGCAAAACGGCTCCGTGCATGACAATAGTATCATCTCCGATGTCAATACCATTCGGACAGGCATGGAGATAACTGCCCTGGTCCAGATACACATTTTTCCCCAGGCGAATATTGCTGGCAAACCGCAGTCTCACATTGTTTTCAATGGCCGCTAACCCATTCATATGCAAAATGAGGCGGTAGAGAACACCACGAACGGCAACCCCTATCAAAGTGGGAACCCAACCTACCAAAAAAAAGAGGGTTTGCTCCAAAATATAACGGCCGATACCAGAAGCCTGGCGGTTGGTATAAAGTCGTAAACTGCTCAGTATTGAAGACACGTAAATTCAACAATCAGTGTGGGGAGTAACAAACATTACTCCAGGGTAATTTTATGGGATCAACTTGTTATACTGCGTAAGGTCATAAATTGATATTCTGCTGAAGGAGATTAGAGATTGGCGAATCTCTAATCTCTAATCTCCAATCTCAAGGAAACCGTTAGGTTATGCCCTTTGTCAATATACATTCGCTGATAGGATGGGGGAAGAATCTTAAAGTTCTACTTTCTCCCCAAGAAGCCCGGTTGTTGGTAATTTTTACGAAAATTATGATAAAAATTATGGGTATATTATCTTACAACACTGCTTACATGACAATTCACCCATTTTCCCTATTCAGCATATAATTCGGTTCACACAGAATACCTCACTGTTTACCGTCTACTGTTCACCATTCACAGTTCACCCAAAGGATCATCATAATGTACCGTATCGAATCCCTTCTATCCGCCCGTTTGTTCCTGGTGCCCCAGCTAGTAGGCAACCGACTCTATTTCATCAGCAACTTAAACGGCCGAAATAACCTTTACGTCATGAATTTTGGTGGCAGTGTGCCCGAACCCCTGCTGCCAGGGGACATCGCCCTGCAAAACCCACACCATGTGCAAGGAATATCGTTTCGTGTCTTTCCCAAACTGGGGCAAATTTTGCTCATGTTGGACAAAGATGGAGACGAACATTACCAACCCATGTTCATTCCGATAGAGGGGGGATACCCACAGCCTGTTTTTGGGGAACAATTGCAGGAGTATGATATTTTTGCAGGCAGCGAGGATTTGGAACAAAACCTGGTGTACTTTGTTTGCCAATCACGCAACGAACCAGTAATCCGTTCCTTCCAGGCCAATCTGGAAACCCGTACCCTCACGATGATGAGCGAATCCCGCTTTGCCGCTTTTCCTGCCTGCCAAAACGAAACCCATAGCCGATTTATTGTCTTGGAGCAGTTTGGTTTTGGTGATCATGTGTTGTATGACCAGGTTTCCGGCCAGGAGAAAACCTTGTTATATGGCACTCCCTTACCAGAACGTAAACCAGAGCAGCCTGTCCCGCCAACGGCCGTTAATCCCATCCACTTCATCCGCCAGGAACAAGGAGTACTTTGCAGCAGCATCCTGTTTGAAGACACCTACAGCCTGTGTTACCTGCCCCTGGACAACCCCACCAACATACAACCCGTGACCACCATCGGCATTCAACACAGCGGTGTGGGCGAGATGGAAAGTGTGGATCATTTACAAGGCCAGCGTTACCTGGTTCGTTACAACATGGATGGCTGCTCCTGGTTGTATGAAGGGGAACTGGACGAAACAAACCTGACGATGAACCTGAAACACATCTTGTGCGGCCGGGGTGAGTTAGCCAATGGGGTGTTAGAGGCGGTTCATTATGAGAAAACCAGTGACCGATTTGCGTTGTCCTTCTCAACGGCCGTTTCCCCCACCCAACTCTACACCATCGCAGGCCCCAACCGAGAGACAATCCACCGACACACCAACGAACGCCTTTTAGGCATCGCCCCCCACCTCCTCTCCCCCGGTGAAGACGCTTCTTACACCTCCTTCGACGGGTTGCGCGTCTCCGCCCGGCTCTACCTGCCCGCCGCAGAACTGGGGCACCCCGCGCCATATCCGTTGGTTTATTACATTCACGGTGGGCCACAAGGGCAGGAACGACCCGATTTTGCCTGGTTTTCTATGCCCCTGATCCAGTTCTTGACCTTGAACGGGTTTGCCGTTTTTGTGCCCAACGTGCGCGGCAGCACAGGTTACGGGTTCGCCTACATGCAGCGGGTGATGCGCGATTGGGGCGGGCAGGATGTTCTGGATCACGTTCATGCCATGACCCAAATTTTGCCGCAGGACAACCGGTTAGACATGAATCGGGCGGGTGTAACCGGCCGATCCTACGGCGGGTTTATGACCTTGACCCTGGCCGGGCGGTACCCGCACTTGTGGAAAGCGGCCATTGACATGTTTGGCCCCTATGATTTGAATACCTTTGCAGCTCGTGTGCCCGCCACCTGGAAACCCTACATGGCTATGTTAGTAGGCGACCCGGAAACAGAGCAAGAGTTCCTAAAGGAGCGGTCGCCGAGTACCTATATTCATCAACTGACCAGCCCTATGTTGGTGATACAAGGGCGTAATGACCCGCGTGTTGTGGAGCAAGAGTCGCGGGAACTGGCGGAGGAGCTAACCCAGATGGGAAAAACGGTGGAATTGTTGGTATTTGAGGACGAAGGGCACGATGTTTTGAAATTTGAGAATAAGGTGCGCTGTTACGACCGGATGACCAACTTTTTTAAGCAGCATCTGATGTCTTAAAATACCTCTGGCCCTGGTTGTAAATAACCCCGCACTCCAACCGAAATACCCTATGACCAACAAAGCTGACCTGATTATTGCCAATGTTCGTGTTTTTACGGCCAATTCTGCCCAGCCCTATGCCGAGGCGGTTGCCATTCGGGGTAATCATATTTTGTTTGTGGGCAACACGGCCGATGCCATGACCCACCGTGCCCCCCATACCCAACTCATAGACGGGGCTGGTAACAGTTTGTTGCCCGGTTTTATTGATAGCCACTTCCACTTGTTAGCAGGTTCTCTCGATCTCGATAACGTCTTACTGGAAGGAGTCACCGATTTAACCGCGCTGGAAACGGCCGTTCACACCTTCCTCCAGGCAAACCCCCAACGAGAGTGGTTGATTGGCAACGGCCTGCGTTACAACATCGCCCCAGGCCAACAGCCCCTTACCCGCCATCACCTGGATGATATGGTAGCAGATCGGCCGTTCCTCATTCACGCCTACGATTACCACACCGTCTGGGCCAACACCTACGCCCTAAAACTAGCAAACCTGCTAGAAAACGGCCAGGTCGTTGGGCCAAACAGCGAAATTGTCCTGGGAAACGATGGGCTGGCAACGGGTGAACTACGCGAACCGGGAGCCAGCAAACCCCTCACCAGCCTCATTCCACCACCCAGCGAAATCCAAAAACGGGCTGCCCTGCACAAAGGATTGGCCCAGGCAGCCCACATGGGCCTCACCTCCATTCACAACATGGATGGCGATCTGGCACAACTCGCCCTCTACGCCGCCCTGGAAGACCTGGGCGAATTAACCCTGCGCGTTTATTGCCCCTACAGCATCAAACCAGAAACCCCAGAATCCGCCCTGGCAGAAGCCGTAACCATGCAGCAAAACTTCCAGAACCAGATGGCTCGCAGTGGGTGTGTCAAATTTTTTATGGATGGTGTCGTGGAATCCTTCACCGCCTTGCTGCTAGACGAGTACCCCGAACGCCCTGGCTGGTATGGAGATGCCCTTTATTCGGTAGAACATTTTAACCACATGGCAACGGCCGCCGACCGGTTAGGGCTGCAAATTTTTGTTCACGCGGTAGGGGATGGGGCGGTGCGGCGCACATTGGATGGTTTTGCGGCGGCACAACAGGCCAACGGGGTACGCGACAGTCGCCATCGAGTGGAACATATTGAACTGATCCACCCGGCCGACCTGCCCCGTTTTGCTGAATTGGGCGTAGTAGCCTCCATGCAACCGCTCCATTGCCCGGAAAAGGGAGATGGCCCAGACATCTGGGCATTGCGGGCAGGG
>CAZPEJ010000105.1:6675-11351 GCA_964585465.1 uncultured Ardenticatenaceae bacterium | reverse complement strand
AGTTCTGCACCGACAGCCGCCGCACATAGTTCACCAGATGCCAGATTTGCTCCTCGTCCAATTTATCGTTAAAAGCAGGCATGGGGGTGTTTTCAACTCCGTTTTGAATCCAGAAAAACAGGTCACCATCGGGGTGGGTGGCGGTGTGCCCCCCGGTAAAATTGGCCGGTGGTGGGTTGAGCGCAGCGGCCGAAATACCATCCCCGCGCCCCTCGTCCCCATGGCATGGCACACAATTTTCTGTATACAGTTGCTTCCCGGCCGCAATAGAGTCGGCATCCGGCAGCACCGGATTCGTGAGAAACTTGGTGGGGGTGTATTCCACATCAAAAAAGGTGTACAACTGCTGCGCCCCCAGCCAAAAGATGAACAAACTGAGTAACAACAACGGCAACAATTGCCACTCGTTTTTGGCAGCCCGCACCGCCAAAAATCCCCACCCCAGGGCAAAAACCACCATCGCCGAGCCGGTTGCCAGGCTACCCAACAAGGTGAGCCATTTAGCTGCCCGTTCTAAAAAACCACCCCCCCGTTCTAAAGGGCGGATGTTCCCCCCCAAACCCGCTTCCAGCCGGAAAGGGGCAAAGGTATCGAAGGTGTCGGGTCTGCGAATGGCAACTTCCACCTGCCAGTTGCCGATGAGGCTGATGTTGCTGCCTTCCAGGTAGTAATGCCCATCCCCGGCCGACACCGCCATGCCATCGGAGGCTCCTAACGATTGGTCGAGGTAGACATAACGCAAAGAAACCTCCTCAGCGTTGGCAACGGGATTGCCGTTTTCATCCGTCAGGTAAACATCAAAGCTGTTTGCCCCCACCAACGCCGGGGTAATGGTCAACATCACGTTCAGGTCATCGGCCGTTCCCTCGATCACGCTCTGTCCAGGGGCATCCGACAACAACGGGGCATCTACCGCCCGCTGCATATCGGTGAGTACCCCGGCGGCCAGCAAAATGAGCAGGGCAACGGCCGTTTCCACTTGCACCAGGCGATTAAACTTACCCATAATCGCTGGGTTGGGATTCTCCTCAATCTGGTCATATGCTTTGTTCAGGCGGGGTTTGACAAACAGCAGGTTAATGACAGCAATCCCCATAATTTGCAACACCAAAGCCAGTTTTGCCAGCAGTAATCGGCCGTAAAATGTGCCTACCAGGGCTGTCCAACTGCCCACATGTTGCACTGCCAGATAAACACCGCTGGCGAGCAATACCCCCACCCCAAAAGCAGCGATACCAGAAAAGTTTAACGTCAGGCTCAAATTCCACCACGCCCGCGACTCGGCAGGCATCGGCCGGGTTTGCCACAGGGCTAGAGCCAGATACACCAGACTGCCCGCCCACACCCCGGCTGCCAACGTGTGGGCCAGGTCTAAACCCACTGCTTGCCAGGTATCTTCCGCCAGGGCCGCACTATGGCTGATCAGGGCGGCCGTCAGGGCAAACCCCAGGGCAATCACCAACCCAAACCAGTTTTCCCGGTTTTGTAACGGGTTTCGGCCGTTGCGAATATCTGCCCGCAAACCATTTAGCTGCCAACCGGCGGCCACTGCCAAAAAGAGGCGCACCAACCAGATGAGGCCAAAACGGCTGCCCAACCAGGCGGAAAATCCACTCCGCAACAGGTCATAGGCAGTGATCTGGTCAATCAAGGTCAGAGCCAGCCCCAACCCAATCAAAATAACCCCTCCCCAGCCAATTCGCAGGCTGGCGCGGGCGTGCGAGAGGTCTAGTTGCACTTCAGCAGGTTCTGTTTCAATTTGGACGTAAAGCGGGTTCCAGATAAACAGCCGAAAGGCAAACAGGCCAAATAACAAAGCAAACCCGGTCAGAATGAGCCAGCGCGAGGCTGTGCTGATGGGGGAGATGCGGGCAATAATGGCGGTTTCGGCCGAAACTCCAGATAATTCGCTCACCCCCACCCCAAACGAAAAACTGCCAGTGGTGGTATGCCCATCTACGGCCGAAAGTACCTGCCAGTTCACCAGATAGGCTCCACTGTTCAAAGTGGACAAACTCACCGCCAACTCACGGTTTTCGTTATCTGCAATTTGTAATTCCCCCGTTTCAACCGTTTGCCCCAGCTGGGTTAATACGGTGATTCGGCTTAGAGCAGGCACGGTGGGTTCGCTAAAGGTAATGCGAATTTCGCTGGGAGACGTTTCTAAAATGGCATTGGGGGCAGGGCTGGAAACGACTGGCACCGCATGGGCGGCGGCCGTTCCTGCCCCCAGTTGCCACAGTACCAGACAGGTGAGTAAAAGAAAAATGGTTTTGTTTAGGCGAGTAAAGATCATCATTTTTGGCAAGTGGTGAGACAGTTTTTCGTAACTGTTCAGCCTTTCTGGGATTTAACCGCAAAGAACACAAAGGTTTTCTCTTTTCTTTGCGCCCTTTGCGGTGAACAGTTACTTTTATTCTTCAATGGTAATCACCGCGTGATCTCCATCTTCCAGGTCTTGATGGTCGTTGTTCGAGAGGGTCACTTCAATTTCATGTTCCCCCGGCGACAACCCACGCAAGGTATCATTGGTAGCGGAACTCATGATCATGCTCCACTCAGTACCATCTACCAAGATGTGCCAATGTCCGTCGGTGCCCAACTCAAAGTTTTCTACCTCCACCTCTACTTTAATTTCATCGCTGCTTTTGAAGGTAGCCCCATCAGCAGGTGAGATGAGACGAATAATGGCCCCGTCGTTGGAAATACGCCCTTCCGGGTGGTCGTGGTCGTCGTCGGTGTGTTCTTCTGTGGCAGAGGAGTCTGTTTCGGCCGATGGTTCATCAGAAGCGGCCGTGTTACATGCCACCAAAACACCCCATAACAAAGCAGTAACGAACAGCAATAAAAGTTTATGTAAATTTTTCATTAGTTTCTCCAACCTACCATGTCTAATCAGACATATGATTCAGTGAGATTAGAGATTGGAGATTGGCAAACCTCTAATCCCTAACCTCATCAATGGTAGAACACCAAAATAAAAGAATCATTTGCGGCGCAAGAGGGTGATCAAAGCCAGCACAAATCCCAAAAGCCCCAGGCCAATTCCTACATAGGCCAAAATCCGCGCCGATTGCAGGCTGGCTTGTAATGCAGCAATTTCCTCTTGCAGTTCAATGGGGTCGGGTTGGGCCTGGGGGAACTGAATACGCGCCGCCGGAAACACTTCCTCTGGCTCGATGGTTTCGTCTACATCCACTTGCCCAATTTTGCCAAACAGGCGCACTTCATATTGACCGCGCACAGTGGGGAACAGTTCGGCCGTATATACCCCTGGTGTTTCAGTGGGGGTCAGGTTGGTGCTAAAGGTGCGCCCAGCATAGAGTATCTCAGCACTCAACTCAGCCTCTACACCGATAACTGGCTGATCCCCTTCCGAAAACTCAAAAACCAGGGCATTCCGTTCACCAACCACTGGCGGCTCGCGCAACCAGCCCACTACCACTACATAAGGGTCAATTTCCACCCGCGTGTGAGCCATTACCGTTTGGGCGGTGAGCAGCACCCCCAACAAAACGGCACTGACAACAGCCCACCTTATATTTTTTACTTTCATCGTCTTACTCCACATACATTGTGCCGGTAAAGAGGGAAATCTTCCATGGTGGGGAGATTTCGGAAAATTACAGAGGTTATACCCACAAAGGGCATAAATTAACAGTTTCATTGAGATGCAGAATGTCAATTTATGACCTTATGCACTGTAGGTTCGCCGCGCTTCTGGGCGAGTTTTCAGCAAATTCAGGCTGGTAGCACAGTTAAAATACGGGGAGGTGGGGTGCGTAAGAGGTGAGTAAACAGGGTAAACGGTAAAAACGTGGTTTCTAGTTGGGAGAACCTCACCAGGCAGCCCAACCAGAGACACAAGGCAGGCAATATAACGGCCGTTACCCCAAAACGTTCCGCCTGGGTGAGCAACTGATACAACACCGGATGGGAGCAGGGGTCAACGGCCGTCTGGTTATTCTGGTTGTTCCATTGGCAACGCACCACCATTAAAGGTAGCGTCGTCAACATCAACAAAACCAGAAAAACCAGCATCATTCTTGGCATATGCAGGGACACATTAACTTTCAGGCGAACCCACCCCATCGGTGCAGGAGCCAAGCCGTTCGGGGGTTTGCGGGCCGTTCAAATAACGGCCGATAAACTCCTCAATCCGGCCGTCATCGGGCGATTGAACCTCTAACTGATACCCCCAGGCGGTCAACACAATCGGGCTACGCAGCCCTGGGAATGGGCTAATCAACATATACCCATTCCCCCGGACATACTCCAGCAATGTTTCCACCTGTTCGGCCGGTAATTCCGGCTGATAGGTAATCCACACCGCCCCATGCTCCAGGGAGTGCAGGGCGTTGCCGGTTTCGATAGGTTCTGTGTAGATGCCACAGTTTTGCCACTGGTTAAAATGCACCCCACCGGCTGGTGGCAACCCTGCTTCAGTAAAAACGGCCGCGTCGTCGTGCCCCCGCGCTGGTCGGGCTACCGACATAATCCCCTCAATTGGTGGGGGTTCGCGCAAGGCAAAGTAGAGCAAAACAGCCAGCCCCACCATACCAACCACCACTGCCCCAATTACCACCCCATTAAAATTAGACTCTTTTGTCTGCCCAGGCACCGCCCGTGCCCGTTTACTGTTCAATTTTTCGCTCATCTAATGCCTCTTTGAGTTT
>CAZPEJ010000105.1:0-6575 GCA_964585465.1 uncultured Ardenticatenaceae bacterium | reverse complement strand
CCTCACGCCTCACGTTTCACACTCCCCTCTCACTGCACCGGCGTACCCACACCGCCTTCACAAGATGCTCCGTTTTCGGGGCCACGCACCTGGCGGTATTTGTTAATAAATTCAGCAATTCGGCCGTCACTGGTCGAATCTAACACCAGTTGAACATCCCACGCCGTCAAAATCACTTTATTTTCCTGCGAAGCGTAGGGACTGAGCAAGGTATACCCCATGCCACGTACCTCATCCTGGAGTTGGGCAAGCTCTTCGGCCGTTAAATCGGGGCGATAGGTGATCCATACCGCGCCATGTTCCATCGAATGTACTGCATATTCGGCCGCTACCTCTTCCGTATAAATGCCACAGTTTTGCCACTGGCTCCGGTGTACCCCGCCCGTTGGTGGCACCGACCCCAGTTCATACACATAACTGTTGTCATGTTGGTTAGAAGCGGCCGATTCCACAAAAACCGCCCCTTCCACCTCTGGCTCCAACACCCGAAAAACAATCAGGGCAATCAACCCTAACGCCACAATCACAACGGGAATAATGATTGTCAGGTTTTTCATCCGTTGCTGTTTTTCCTGTTCCTGACGACGTAACTCTTTACGACTAACTTTGGGCTGCTGCCCTTCTTCTTTTTTGCTCACGCTTTTCTCTCCGGTGGTAAATTTGCAAGCGTGTAGTTTAGCCAGAATCGGCCGGGTGACAACTGGCAAAATCATTTTCTCAGGATCATAGCTGGTAATCAGTGAGCTGTGAGCAGTCATCAGTTTTCAGTTGGAGCGCACGGAGGGCAAAAAGAGGCGGAAAAGGGGCAACTCGGCCAGGCTGGCCCAGATATTGGCCTGCCCGGCCCCCAACAAACCCACATAATCCGGGTTGACATCATCTATCGGCTGGGCGGTGGATTGGATCAACGCCAAAATCTGTGGCAACGAGAGTGCCGGAAAAATGCTGCGAATCAAGGCCACCTGCCCGGCGACAAAAGGGGTAGCCATCGAAGTGCCACTCCATTGAGCGTAACCATCGGTGGGAAAAGTGCTGTAAATACTCTCACCAGGGGCAGAAATATCTACCCAGGAGCCATAATTGCTAAAGGGGGATTTTGTGCCATCTGGCCCAATCGAGGCCACAGCTATCACTTCTTCTGCGGCCGCCGGATACTGTTCGCTGCTACTGTTCAAGTTGCCCGCCGCCGCCACCAATACCACCCCATCGGCAACTGCGTCTTCGATTATCTCGGCCATCAACTCGGAATCGGCCGTTGTGCCCAAACTCAAATTAACCACATCCGCCCCGTGTTCCACTGCATAAAGGATCGCTTCGGCTACCAGGAACACATTCCCCCGGCCGTCAGAGTCCAACACCCGCAAAGGCATCACCTCCGCCTGCGGAGCCACCAGGTTCACAATCCCCGCCACATGCGTCCCGTGCCCGGCCGCTTCATCAATCAAACTATCCCCATCGTCATCCAGGCCATTAAACTCATCCTCCGGCGTGGCATCGTCGTGGACAAAATCGTAACCATTGCCCGTTAAATGGTCAACCAAACCGGGGTGATCCAGTTGTATCCCCGTATCTACCACCGCCACCACCACCCCAGCCCCCAGGCTAATGGTGTGGGCCTCCTCCAGGTTGAGCATATCGGCCGCATATTGGGTGGTCATGGGGCCAGGATCATACCCACCCCAGGCCCACGTTTCAGAAGGGTCTGCTTCGGGGGCTTCGCCAATAAAGTTGGGTTCGGCATAAAACAGGCGTGGGTCAGATTCCATCAACTCAACCAACTCTTCCACATCCTGACCGGGGGCCACTTGCAACAAATAAATCCCCCGGCTGGCTAACACTGTTTCCAAAATCGTGGTGTTGTAACTGCTGTTAATGTCGTCAATGGTGGCCCCACTGGCGGGGTTGAGCTTCACCACCACCTGCCCCTCCTCAAACTCGCCATCATCATCTCCAGCCTGAATAGAGACCAACTGGGGGTGAATAAATAAAGAAATTAAGAACAAAGAAACCATTTTTAAGGTCAGCAGGCAGAGTTTGTAGAGGGAAGTTTCGAGTTTTGAGTTTTGAGTTTCGAGTTTCGAGTTTTGAGTTTCGAGTTTAGGGATAATCACAATACACCTCCAGGTGTTGACAGTCTAGTACAGGTTTTCGTAAGTTCTCACCAGGTTTTTGAAGCTACGTTTCCTCTGGTAATTCTCTACCGATTACTAGATACTGCTTACTGAGTACTGATTACTGAGTACTGCTTACTGGGTACTGCTTACTGGGCACTGCTTACTAATACTGCCTCTTTTAGCGATGTCCAACCAAAATAAAAGAAGCCCAATAATACGGGTGGGGATGGGTTGTTTTCAGGGTCTGTTGCGCCTGACGCAGAGCGGCCGCCGGGCTGATTTGTTGTTGCAACTGTTCATACACCTGGGACATCAACAAAGCGGTGGTTTCGTCCTGGGCCAACCATAAACTGACCAGGAGTGTGGCTGCACCCGCCCCCAAAAAGGCACGAGTCAGCCCCAAAGTTTCGTCCCCGGCCACCACCTGGCTGAGTCCTGTCTCGCACGCGCTGAGGGTGACAAAGGTGTTGGGTAGTTCCAGTTGCATGGCTTGAACGGCCGTTAACCAGCCATTGCCCAACTTCAAAGCAGAAAACATCGGATTATCAGCGCGGAACAGGGCATGACAGGCCAGGTGCAGGTGAGTACATCCGGCCGTTTGTGATTGCAACGTTTCCAGCGTCGCCTGATCATCCAGGTAAATGTGGGCTTGTGGGTAGTGGCGGGCAACGGCCGATACCTCTTGCACCACCGAGGGAATCGTCTCATCTGCCACCCCCATCACCACCGTTTTGCCAGCCGGGAGCAACGGGCGATTTTGGCACAGCGCAAAAACGGCCGCACTGGGCGCATAACTGATTTCAAAACGGTCTACCAGATAGGTTTGCCCATCAAACAAAGCATGAAACGGAACATGGTGCAACAATCCATGGGGCAAAATGGTCAACTTTTCGCCAATTGGTAGTTTGCTGAGAATGGGAGCCAGCAACCGATGATAGAGGGTGTTCAAGATGCGTTGAGTGGCTCGTTCCAGAGCAGGCAGGTGTTGATGGATAAACTCACCCCCCACCCGGAAACGGCTCCATTGGGCACCTAACCGCCCCAGTAACAAACGAACTTCCGCCACCCGGCACAACGGCCGAAACAGATACAAATCCTCCCCCTGCTGCACAAAAGCTATCAACTCTCCCTCCAATTGATAAAAAGAGAGAAAAGTAATCTCTGGTGGCAGGTGAGGAACGGCCGAAACCGCAGGGTTAAATAAATCCAGGCTAAAACCAGAAGTTGCCGCCTGAAGCCGCAAACGGCCGATTTGTTGTTCCAATTGAGTGGCCCGGTTTTGCACATCTAACAGGCCAATTTTGCGCTGCCCCTCCTCATCACTATTGAGCAGTTCGTTGTAAAGCGCGTTTAAATCAGCTTGCAACTGCTGTAACTGTTGCAAAACCCCCTGTTGCGCCACAATTTGGGAAGTTACCACCCCGTTCATCAGGTCTACCAGGGTGCGAGAACGGGCTTGTTCCGTCACCGCAAACGCTTTTTGCCACGCCCCCTGCGCCAGAAAAAGCTGCACCAGTTCATCATAGGCCGTTATTTTGTCTTGCAAAAAGGAGGTTCGCAGCGTTTCCTGCGGCAAGGTGCTGCGTAATTGTTCAATATCGGCAATCGCGGTTTCTAACCAATGTTGCGCTTCGTCGGTTTGCCCCTGGTGCCAGCGCAAACGGCCGAATCGTTGCGCCCAACGGTAACGCAGCGGGGGCAAATTGAGGGCATTGACCAGGGGTTGCGCCGCCAATAAAAAGGCTTCTGCCTGCACCCAATCGGCCGGATACAAATCAACCAGTCGCAAATAAGCATACACTGCCGGTACGGGCCAGTTGTGTGTAGTAGCCAGTTGCCGCGCCTGTTCGGCCGTTGCGCGGGCCGTTTCCAGTTGACCTTGTGCCGCCTGCACCGCCGCCTGCTCCAACAAAACAGTCACCCGCAATGGGGAGTCTGGAAGCAGCGAAACGGCCGTTTGTAATGGTTCGGCCGCCTCCAACAAATTGCCCTGGGCCATCAGCGCAGCCCCCAACCCCCACAAGGCCAACGTGCGCTGGTGAATGGCACCGGCACGGCTTAGTTCTTGTTCCGCTTCGCGGTAAGCCGTTTCTGCCTCTGGGTAAAGGTTCAACGTCAGATAGGCATGGGCGGTATCTAACAACAAAATGTGTTGATCGAGTGACACACCCTGATCCGCCAACTGTTGCCGCGCCTGTTCAAACATCTCTAAACTGCGGTTGTAATGACCCAGCAACAGGTGAACACTACCCAGGTTGTTCAAGGTTTGAGCCTGCAAAAAGGGTTGATTGGCGGCCGTTCGCAGCGACAAAGCCGTTTCCAGAGCCAGCAACGCTTCGCTGCCCCGCCCCAGTTCCAACAGCAACACCCCACGATTATTGCTCACATCCCCGGCCCGTTCTGGCAACCCCAAATGGCGGTACCGGGTTTCGGCCGCTTCGTAACTTTGCAGCGTCGCTTCATACTGCCCCAATCGTCGCTGGCATAAACCAATGTTCTGCTGAACCGAGGCTAACATGGTTTCCGTCTCTGCTGATGGGTAGTTCTGGGCATAAACCAATAGTTGTTGCCCGGCGGCAATGGCGGCGGCATATTGACCCGATTCGGCCAAAATGTGCATCAGGCCAATGTTGGTGGAAAGAGCCAGCCACTCCTGACCATTGGCGCGATACCCGGCCTGGGCAGCCTGGATCAACTGCAACGCCAGTTCAAATTCCCCGGCAACAGCGTGGGTTTGGGCTTTAAGGTATTGGGCACGGGGGATCATGGCGGGAATGTTGGCTGTTTGGGCTACGGCCAGGCAAACGGCCGTTAACTGTTTGGCCTGGCCTGGGTGTTGGCGCACCAATCGGGTGGCAAACTCTACCACCTGGCTCAACCCATCCCCGGTGAGCAACCCGGCCGTTTGCAGGGTCGCCAGTTGCTCCTCCAGAGAAGTTAAGGCTAAAAACTGGTCAATCCAATCGGCCGTCAGGTTCATAAGGCCAGTTGCAAGGGCACAATAATCTGGAACTGGTCGTTGCCAATCACCAGTTCATACTCCCCAGCCGGTATCTTTTCCAGGACAAACTCACCAACCTCATCGGTCATGGTAAACCAGCGTTCCTGTTGGTGTTGAACCAACTGCGCCGACAGAGAACCGGCCGTTTCATCCTGTATCGGTAAAACTTGCCCATATAGCTGGAATAACCTGTCGGGAAAATTCGTTTGGATGGTCAGCGCAACATCGGCGCGGTTGGTGCTATAGACCAGTTGCCGTTCATGGCTGGGCAAGGAGCGAACAGCAGCAGTAGCTGGTTGGGTATAACTATCGAACTTGAGAACGGCCGTTAATCGTTCCCACAACGTGGGTGGGCGGTTTTCGGCCGTGTGGGCAGCAAATCGGCGGCCCAGTTCCGTTCGTAAGTTGGCGGGCGGGGCAGCAAAAATAATTTGTTGACGGCGTTGGTGAAAGGTTTGCAGCCAGGCCACATCCGTTTGCAGGGTCTCGTCAGCCGCCACCTGGGCGGCAACCTGCTCCGCTTCCGGCGCAGAAAGCCGCCCTTCAAGCCAATCTACCAATTTTTCAAAGCTGGGTTTGTTTATTTGTTCCATCGTCAACCAATCCTCACTTGGTTAGCTGCTACAAGTTGGGCATCTACAGCCTTCCTGATCCTATATTGCCGTTCCACAGGGCTAAAAATACACACGCTCTTTGCAGGTTTTGATTGGAACGCGGATTTTGCCGGTTTGGCAGGTTTTCGCGGGTCAAAACCAATCCATTGGTGCCATTCAAATCTGTCCCATTTTCTAATTTTGCCATTATGGGGATACGCAGGGCTGGGTAGCTACTGCAAAAAATCCTTCAACTTTTGCAGGCACCGGGCACGAGTGGGGCCAATGCTGCCGACCGCCATGCCCAGTTGGGCGGCAACCTGGCTATAAACGGGTTCTTCTGTTTCAAAGTAGAGAACCAACAATAGTTTGTGGCACTTTTCGTCCAGGCGGCTCAGGCCATCGTGCAACCATTGGAGACGTTCCCACCGTTCGCGCCGTTCATCTGCATCCATATCTGGCAGGGAAACGGCCGATTCCTCAGCCTCTTCAGCCTGGCGTTGGTGCCGTTCATGCAGCCGCCAGGTGTGCCGCCGTGCCACTGTGCCCAACCAGGCGGCCAGGTTGCCATCTTCTTGAATGGTGTGCAGGTTTTCCATTAAAACAATAAAGGTGTGTTGGGTTATATCGGCCGCATCTTGCCGATTGAGACCAAAGTTGAGGGGCACGGAAAAAACCAGCCGCTCATACCGCCCCACCAGTTCATCCCATGCCTGCCCATCTCCCCGCCGACACGCTTCAACCAATTGCCAATCTGTTTTTGCCATAACTCCCAACCAGTTTGGGGTCTTTCGGGTTTTGTGGGATTTGCCGTGAAACGTAAAACGTGAAATTTCTCTGGTCACGTTTTACGTTTCACGTTTCATT
>CAZPEJ010000104.1:0-11397 GCA_964585465.1 uncultured Ardenticatenaceae bacterium | reverse complement strand
GCGCCACCCGTGTGTTATTCGGCCGTTCGCCGACAGGCTGCTAGACACAACATATACATTCGCAGAGGGCATCATTTGTACCAGTTGCATTTTTGTGGTGAAATATCGTTGTTTTAGTTGGTTATGGTGATATGAGACGTGAAATGTGGCGAAGGTTTCTAATTGCTCCTGCCAGTGCCGGGGTCATTGCGGGGCTGGTTTATCTGCTCACGCTGGCCCCCGACCTGACCTGGGCAAATCACGGCGCGGATGGCGGGGAGTTGATCACCGCCGCTTTCACGCTTGGCATTCCCCACCCCCCCGGCTACCCCACCTACGTGATATTGGGAAAACTGTTTTTGTTATGGCCGTTTGGCACGGCAGCCTATCGGTTGAATCTATTTTCGGCCGTTTGTGTGGCAACATCGGTAGCCATTAGCTCTCAGTTTTCGGCAATGAGCAGCCAACAGGTAGGGAAAGGGGATGCACCAGTAGTGGCGGCTTTGTGCCTGGCTTTTGCGCCGTTGGTGTGGGGGCAGGCGGTGATTACAGAAGTGTATGGCTTAAATCTGCTGTTGGTGGCGGCTTTGGTGTGGGCGTTGTGGACAAAACGGCCGTCCTGGTTGGTGGGCTTGTTTTTGGGTCTCAGCCTCACCACCCATCTCACGTCCTGGTTACTATTACCGATGGTTTTTGTTTCACAATGGCTCTCAACAGCAAAAACGCCGGGGTCTTCTGCTTCCACTAGCAGCCTGTCGGAGAACGACAGAATAACAGGCGGGTCACATGGGTGGAACAGACACTCGCGGGGAAGACTCGTATCGGTACCTAGTGATCGGTACCTAGTCACCAATGAGGAATTACCAGAGGAAACGTATCTTCAAAAACCTGATGAGAACTTACGAAAACCTGTGCTAGAGAAAAAATCCGCGAAAACTCGCCAAATCTGCGCCATCCACCTTCTATTACGACTTTTCCAACCAGCTGTCAGGGTTCAATTTTTACAGCTGTTGGCCGGAATGGGGTTGGGGTTGACCCCATTGCTGCTGCTGCCGTTGTTGGCGCGGGGTCACAGCCTGGTAGTGTGGGGTGATCCTACAACGTTGGAAGGGTGGTGGTGGCTGGTTAGCGGCCGTTTATATCGCCCGAACCTGTTCGCCCCATCCGGCGACTGGCTGCCCTGGTTGGGGCAATGGGCCGGGGTGTTGGGGCAACAATTTACCTGGGTGGGCTGGGGGTTGGTGGCGGCTGGGGTGTGGCTGATGGGGCAAAAACGGGCCGGGGAGATGCCCCCATTCAGCCGGTTAAACCTGTTGGTGCTGTTGGGAACGGCCGTTCTTTATTTCCTGGTGGCCCTGGTCTATCGCACCCCCAATGCCCTGGTATACACCTTGCCGGGGTTACTGCTGCTGACCCCCTTTCTGGCGGCTGCCCTGCACCACCTGGGGCGGTTGGCCTGGTTGTTGCCCCTGGCAGCTTTATTATTCAACTTCCAGGGGCAAAACTTGCGGGGGGAAAATTGGGTTCGGCCGTTAGTTTACACCGTCTTTGTGAATGCCCCGCCCGATGCTCTGCTGGAAACTTCTGGCGACCGAACCACCTTTTCGCTGTGGTATATGCAACAGGTGGAGCAGCAACGGGCAGATGTGATCATTGTAGATGCCAATCTGCTGGCGTTTGACTGGTACCGGGCGCGGTTGCAGGCGCGTTACCCCGATTTGTTGGGCTTGGAGGAAGACAACGTGATGGCGTTTCGGGCATTAAATGGGCAGAAACGGCCGTATTGCCTTGTCACCCTGGTGCCCGACAAAACCACCCCCGACACCCTCTCATGCCTGTCGCCGCAACAATGACTTTTCCACTTCCAACACCACAAACGCCAGACTCCCCAACACCATACACACCACCAGGTTCGTCAGCGAGAGCGGCACAACCTGGAAAAACTCATCCAGGAAGGGCAGATAAATCGCCAGCAGTTGCAGCAGAAATACCACAATCGCCATCCAGAACATGAGCATGTTGGAGCGTATCCCCTGTTTGAACAGCGACACAGTGGAAGAACGGGAAGCCATCGCCTGTCCAATTTGCAGGAAGGCCAGCACGGTAAACATCATCGTTTGCCAGGTGGTGTCGGATGGGTTGGTGGGGTCATAGTAAAAACGGCCGATTAACAACGCCACAATGCCAATAAAAATGCCCACCCACACAATTTGTGTCCCGATGCCATCGCTGAACAGACTGGCGCGCGGGGAACGGGGCGGCCGTTTCATGGTGCCTTTTTCGGCTGGTTCCACCCCCAACCCCAACCCCAGCAACCCATCGGTCAACAGATTCAACCACAACAGTTGCAACGGCAACAAAGCCACATTGATGCCCAAAACCGGGGCCAATAACATCACCATCACCTTGCCCAGGTTGCCTGCAATGGAAAACTTTACAAAACGGCGGATATTGTCATAAATCACCCGCCCTTCCTCCACCGCCGCCACAATGGTGGCAAAGTTGTCATCCACCAGCACCATCTCCGAGGCTTCTTTAGAGACATCGGTGCCGGTAATACCCATAGCAATACCAATATCCGCTTTTTTCAGGGCCGGGGAATCATTTACCCCATCTCCCGTCATGGCGACCACCTGCCCTTTTTTCTGCAAGGTCTCCACAATGCGTAACTTGTGTTCTGGCGAAACCCGCGCATAAACAGAAACCTCGTCTACCACCTGGGTCAGCTCCTCAGGAGACATTTTGTTAAGGTCAACCCCGGTTTTAACACGGCCGTTTTCCGTAATCCCCAGGTCATAGGCAATAAACCGCGCCGTCAGGGGGTGGTCGCCGGTAATCATAATGGGGCGGATGCCTGCCTGTTTACACGTTTGCACCGCCAGCTTCACCTCTGGGCGCGGCGGGTCAATCATGCCTGTCAGCCCCACAAACACCAGATTTTGCTCCAAATCCATGCCTGGTTTAGCAGGAACAGTTTCCATTGGGCAAAACGAGACACCCAACACCCGCATCCCATTTTGCGCCATCTGGTCATTGGCAATCTGGACACGCTCGCGCCAGGTGTTATCGAACTTTTCAGCCAGGTCGTTGTGCCAGACCTGGGTCGAAATGTCTAACATCCCATCTACCGCCCCTTTTGTGATCATGACATAGGGGGAAGTGAGGTGATGGAAAAGGGACAAAGCACCCGTCAACTGCCCCCGGTCGGCGGGCAACTGGTGAATGGTAGACATCCGTTTGCGGTCAGAATCAAAGGGAAGTTCCGCCACACGGGGCAATACCTGTTCCAGTTCGCTCTTTCGCAAACCAGCCTGGGAGGCGGCCACCAGCAGCGCCCCTTCGGTGGGGTCGCCCACTGCCTGGTAACGGCCGGTTTTGGGGTCAGGTTGTAAGGAAGCATCATTACACAGGGCAGCACTCGCCAGGGTTAATTCCACCGCTGGTGGCTGGCTTTGGAACAGCTCCCGCCAATGGTTGCTCTCACTCAGGGTGGGGGCTGGGTGTTTGGAGGTGCCAGCCAGTTCCAAATAATGCCCGGCTACGTCAATAACGGTAACTGTCATGCGGTTTTCGGTTAGGGTGCCGGTTTTGTCGGAACAGATGACGGTGACTGAGCCGAGGGTTTCGACGGCCGGTAATTTACGTACCAGAGCGTTGCGGCGTAACATGCGCTGGGCACCCAGGGCCAGGGTGACGGTGACAACGGCGGGTAAACCTTCGGGCACAACGGCCACTGCCACGCTAACGGCCGTTAAAAACATTTCGCTAATGGTCTCCCCGCGCCATACCCCAATTGCCATGACCAAAGCCGCCACCACCACTCCAAACACAGCCAGGGTTTTGCCTACCCGGTCTAATTGCCGTTGCAGCAGGGTTTCTTCATCGTGAACGTCTTGGATGAGGGTGGCGATTTTACCCAGTTCCGTTTTCATGCCCGTTTCCACCACAACGGCCGTTCCCCGGCCATAGGTGACAACCGTGCCCATGTACCCCATGTTGCGTCGGTCGCCCAACGGCAAGTCTGGTTTGGCAAAAGCGACCGTTTCTTTCTCCACTGGTTCCGATTCACCGGTCAAAGCGGCTTCTTGAATCCGCAAATTAGCACTTTCAAGCAGGCGTACATCGGCTGGCATCATGTTACCCGCTTCTAACAACAAAATATCTCCCGGCACCAGGGTTTTGGCACTCATCTCGCGCACGCCCCCGTTGCGCCGCACCCGCACGTTGGGCACGGTCAATTTTTTCAGGGCCGCCATAGCTTGTTCGGCGCGGTACTCCTGGAAAAAACCCAAAATGCCAAAAAGCAACACGATGGCCGAAATAGCGGCCGTTTCTGTCACTTTGCCCAAAAACCCAGACAACACAGCTGCGGCAATCAAAATCAGCACCATCGTACTGGTAAACTGTTGCCACAAAATTCGCCAGGGGGATTTGCCTCCTCGTTCTTCTAGCTCATTAAGGCCATATTTTGTTATCCGTTCGGCCACAGCCGTTTCGGTTAACCCTGTTTGTAAATCTGTTTGTAATGTTTGAACGCTCTCCTCAACCGACTGAGTGTGCCAAAGTGTCATGACTACTTCTTCCTCCCTCAAGATAAACAAGAAACCGAGTTTTTCCCAAAACTCGGTTTCTCAAACGTTACGCAGTATCGTTACTGCCGTTCCGTTTAATGTACAACTAAAATCGGCCGATCTGCCTTCCACACAATCTGGCGGGCTAAATCGTCTAATAAAATGCTGGGCCAACCTTCGTGACGATGGGCACCAATAACGATCAAATCATAGTCACCACTTTGGGCCTCGTCTAAAATCTCATCTACTACTAATCCGTGCCGCACTTTTGCCAGGGGATGAATGCCCAAACGTTCCAAAACCTGAATATCCTGCTCCAAAATCTCGCCTTCTGGGGTGTGGGCCTGAATCAACTCCTGGGCTTCGGCGCGTAGCTGGGTGCCGCGTACCCCAGGATAGGCGGTGATTTGGGACATGACATGCAAAACGGTGACTTTGGATTCGGCCGTTAGCAGTTTGGGCAGGCGTGTGGCAAAACGTTGTAACAGGGTGGGGGTCTGTGCCCCGCTATCACACAACAAAATGCGATGTAAGGGGCCGATTTTCTGTTTGGCAATTAACACCGGGCAGGGGGATTCTTCGATAACGTGTTGGGCGGTGGGGCCGATGAGGCGAGTGAGCAGGCTGTGGGTAGCCCGTTCGCCCATGACAACCAGGTTATATTTGCCCTGGTTGATTTCGGCCACAATTTCTTCGGCTGGTAAACCAACCCGAATTTTTGTTTTCACGTCGCCAGATACTTTCCGCAGGATTTCGGCGGCGCGTGACAAGATAGGTTTCGCTTCGCTTTCATCTTCCTTGTGTTTGACAATTGTCAGAATGGTGGGTTTAGCCCCAAAAAGGGTGACGATTTCGGCCGTCAGGCGCACAGCTAACTCTGAATGCGCCGAACCGCCAGTTGCAACTAAGACACGCATAGATATTCTCCTAAAATAACATCAGAATCAGAGGGACAATCAGAATAATACCCATAAAAATAGCCATATTACGGTTTCTGGTCGTGACCCAGTTAACAAATTCTAAGATGGCTTTTTCATAATTTCGATAAATTGTGAGCAAAAGTATCACAGAAACAATTGTAACACTCAACATCTCCACAAACACCACTGTAAAAGCGGGTGGGTTATTGAGCAATACGGCCGCTAATAGGGTGTCTACAAACGTTGTGATATTGGCTCCCATGATGTAAGGAATCACGTTTTCGCGGCGAATAAAACCGCGATTGCTCAAGGGCACCAAAATACTAAGGGAAACGCTGACAGACATAGAGATGAGGGTAATACCTCCCCCCAAAAGGAACATTACCCAGGGTTTGTAAACCATGCGCGACACCCGGCCGACCTGGCTTTCTTTGATCGCCATTTGGGGTAAACATCGGTCAAACAGGTTAAAGCTGACCATAATGATGCCCAACCCGACAATAAAGAGTGACCAGTTGGGCAAAAAGGATTTAAACAGGTTTGTGATGGGGTCAAAGATGAGGTCTGTGAGGCCGTTGAGTAATGCCCCAGATTCGAGTTGAATGTGATCCAGAAGGCCAATTCGTAAAATGCCATACCCTACAATCAAAGCGGCTGTATAGGTGGTAAAGGTGACAGTGAGGGAGAGCAGTCCCATACTCAGGCTGGTGGCCCGGTTGCGCCCACGCAAAACGTAAATAAAACCGATAAACAAGACAATAAAACTGGCCCCAAAGCGGCTGCCTGTGATCATGGCAAAAGCACCCAATTTGTCTATCACCCCAGCATCAAAAAAGGTGAGGGCAGAGGCAGCCACCGGTGAACCGCTCATGATGACATAGGCGAAGAGCCAGCCAAACCCCAGGCTGTTGGCGGGGTTGCTGACATTAAAATTATCGCGCACCAGGGGGATTAACCCTCTAGCTCCTTCTTTCATTAAGGTTATGGCTAAAATGAAAAGAAACAGGCTGACAATAAAAATGCCAATTTTTACTAAATCTATATGTTTCCAGGCTTTTTTGCCTAATTCTACGAAACGGCCGATGATTTGAATCGGTGAACCAGATAAGTTGCGTCGTATAAGTTCAAACATCTTTTGATCCTTCTCTGAGTTGTAAGTTTTGTGCTGTGAGCGGTGATGATGGCGCGGGTTCGGCCGTTTCTGGTGTGGGTGTGTCGTTGGGGGCGGCCGGGGGTTCGACCAGTTCCGGCCAGGGGGGTTGGCCTAATAATCTGGCGTGTAAATAACGGCCGATAATCCGCCCGGTTGCCAGCAAAGGTACAATGATAATCGCCCCCAAAACCCCGCTAAGGGCCAACCCGGCAATCAAACCCACAAATACGACACCAGGATGAAGTTGCAAGGTGCGGCCCAGCAGTTGCGGCCGTAACCAAACATTGTCCACCTGTTGAATGGCAGCATACACCAGCAACAGCAAAATGACCAACCCCAGCGGCGAAAGGGGCAACCAACCCAGGCGAAATAGCCAGATGATGAGGGAGGTGCTGGCAATCATTAACCCGCCCAAAATGGCAAAAATGAGCAACTGCATCCGCAGAAAAACACCCCACACCGTGTCAATTTCGTCCAATAGTCGCCTGCCTTCAGCTTGAAACAGTTCTGGTAACAGGCTAACGATCCAGGGTTTCATTTTGGGGCTATCTTTGAGAAAGTAATATAGACTGACAATCACTACCAGGCTCCACAACAGGTTTTGGGTCAGTTCAGCCACGATATTGGTGGAGCTACCGGGCAAGGTTGCCAGGGCGTTGCCGACGGATTGTTCCAGGGTGTTGATTAACTCTTGGGGGTCTATGCTGAGGCCAAACAGGAGAAACGGCCGTTCCAGCCAGCTTTCCATTTCCACCAGGGCGGTTTGTAATTCGCTCCACAGGGCAGGTGTCTGGTCTATCAGCCAGGAACCCACCCCCACCAGCAACAAAATTAACAACAACAACGTGAGACCATAGACCAGGTTGACGGCAAACGGCCGTTTCACCCCCAGCCGCCGTTCTGCCAGTTGAATAAAGGGATCAACCAGATAAGCCAGCAACCCCGCCACCAGCAACGAGTCGAGCAGCGGGCGGGCAAAAACCAACAGCCCAATCACTGCGATCAACATCGAAATGCCTAACAACAACAAAATGACAGAATAGGTTCTCATCTTCCCACTACCAACTATCAAGTGTACAAAGTAATCGGCAATACTTACAAAATACACTAACAGTCACTCTTTTGCTAAAATAGTATTTACAAATGTTTGCGGAAACTCGTTCAAAACAAAAGTGTGGCCCAAAACTTTGCCCTTTTTGTCTTGTCTATTCCCCAAACTACAAGTTTCCCAAAGGAGAATATCATGATGATTAAACCAAAAGTTGTAGATGCGATGAACGCCCAAATTCAAAGCGAGTTTACCGCTTCTGCACAGTATATCGCTATTGCCGTCTATTTTGATAGTGAGGGGCTGCCCGATTTGGCAAATTTCTTTTATCGCCAATCTGAGGAAGAACGGATGCACGCTATGAAGTTTGTCCACTTCCTGTTGGAGGTAGGGGCTACGCCCTTGATTCCCCCCACACCCGACCTGCGAAATGATTTTAGCAGTGCTACCGACGCGGTGCAGTATGCCCTGGCGCAAGAGATAAAGGTGACGGAGCAAATCAGCCATCTGGTGTCGCTCTCTACCGATGAACACGACCACACCAGCCGCAACTTTCTGCAATGGTTTGTCACGGAACAGGTGGAAGAGGTGTCGAGTATGACCCTGTTATTGCAGACCATTAAACATGCAGGCAGCAATCTGTTATTGGTAGAGGATTTTGTGAGAAGACGGGCAGCCATGGAAACGGCCGTTCCAGAGGCCGAAGCAGGCGAGTAATTCATTCCAGCTCGTAAGAAGTGTTGAAAAAGAAGGAGGTGGAGAATCGGTTAGCACCGATCCTACCACCTCTTGGGGGGGGGAGCCAAAGAAAGTATAACACCCCCTCAACTTTGCGTCAATTTTTCGCAAACAATTGGATTCGTTATAATCCCTACCTATGGCATCCTTATCTCAAAAAATTCGCACCCTTTTTCTGGCAAAACTTCATGACCTGGCAGACAACGCCCTACAAAAAAGTGATTTAGCTGTGTATGACGACTACATTCGTCAGGCAGAACGAGGGTTGGCAGAGTTCAAAAATGCCATCGTTCCCATGTTCGAGCAGGTGCGTACCAGTCGGCGGCGGCGCGAAGCGTTAGCCACCCAGGCCGCCGAATTTGACCTGGCGGTAGACCAGTTTTTGCTCAAGGGCAAACGCACCGAAGCGATGGTGACACAAAAACGGCTTTCTTCCACTTTGGAGATCATTAAAACCTATGATGCTTCACTGGAACGCCAGGTAACGGCCGCTGAGAAATTAAAAGATATGCAGGTGAAGTTGGAAGGGCGGCTGGCTATTGCCAAACAAGAACGGGAAGAGTTGGCCTATTTATTAGAACTTGCCAAAGCCAAAGAGATTTCCACCAAAACTATGAAATCGTTGGATTCGTTGATGGGGCAAGGGGATGATGAGGTTGCGACAGCGGCCGAAAATATCCGCCGCCGCCTGGATCACGCCGATGCCGCCTGGGAAGTGCAAACCAGCGGCCTGGATCATCAGTTGGATGATGCCATGCAAAGCCTGGAAGTAGAAACGGAACTGGCAGCCCGCATGGAAAGATTGGGGCTGAGTGATAGCGGTTAAAACGGTACTAATGTTTTTATGAAAGTTGCTCTGGTTCATGACTGGCTTAATCAGATAGGGGGGGCGGAAGATGTATTAGAAGCCCTGGTGACGTTGTATCCGGGCGTGCCATTGTACACTTCTCTGTATTGGCGGGAAAAGATGCCCGCCCATTGGCAAACATGGGATATTCGCACATCTTTTATTGACCGATTGCCCCTGGCACAAAAAAAGCAGCAACTCTATTTTCCGTTGTACCCATTTGCTTTTGAACAATTTGATTTGCGTGGTTATGACCTGGTGCTTAGTAACAAAAGTGGCTTTTGCCATGGGGTGATGACTGGCCCAGAAACGGTGCATATTTGTTACTGTTTAACCCCTACCCGGTATGTGTGGCGTTATTTTCAATATGCCGAGCAGGAAAACCTGGGGCGGGTGGCAAAGTGGATGTTGCCGCCTTTTTTGACCTTTTTGCGTCAATGGGATAGGTTAGCAGCCGATAGAGTGGATCATTTTATTGCGATTTCGCAAGAGGTTCGGCGGCGAATTGCCAAAGTGTATCGGCGGGAGGCTGTGACGATTTATCCACCGGTGGAAACGAGCCGTTTTGAGCCATCGAGCCGGGTGGAGGAGTATTATTTGTTTGTCGGCCGTTTAGTGCCCTATCGCCGGTTGGATTTGCTGGTGGAGGCGTTTAATCAGTTGAAACGGCCGTTACTCATTGCCGGAAACGGCCGGGATAAACCTTACCTGGAAACGCTGGCAAAGGATAACATCCAATTTTTGGGGTATGTGCCCGACGCAGCGTTGCCCGATTTAATGGCTCGTTGCCGGGCTTTTATCTGGCCGGGGGAGGAAGATTTTGGTATTGCCCCCATCCAGGCGATGGCGGCGGGCCGACCCGTGATTGCTTATGCGGCGGGTGGGGCATTGGAGACGGTTCTGCCTGGGCAAACAGGCTGTTTTTTTGCCGAGCAGTCGGTGGCTGCTATCATCCAGGCTGTTGAATCGTTTGAAATGACAACTTTTCACCCGGCCGTCATTCGCCGCCATGCTGAACAGTATGATACGGCCGTTTTCAAATCAAAAATGAGTGCGTTTATCGAAGAAAAGATGGCGAATAAGTGACCTATGGAGTTATGGCGTTACTGGCAAGTGTTTAGACGAAGGTGGCTGCTGCTGCTTATTCCGGCGGCTGTGGTGCTGGCGGTGGGGCTGGCAACCTACCAGCCCGCACCACCTGTTTTTAATGTGGGGGTACGTTTTTTGGTGGCCCAGCCCCCAACGGAAGGGGCGGCAACGGCCGATGAGCAGCGGTATTACAACTGGCTGGTTTCGGAATATATCGTCAATGGCCTGGGGGATTGGGTGCGTGGGCGGGAGTTTGCCGGGTTGGTAAGCCAGGAGTTGGTTTCTCAAGGGTTGCAAATTCCAGCAGAGGCGATTCAAATAACGGCCGATAATGTGCGAAGTATGTTGACACTTTCTATGAGTGCCAATGACCCAACGATGCTGGAAGCGATGATGAACGGTACCATTCAGGTGTTGATGGAACGAAACGCGGAAGGATTACCACAATTGGGGGGAGAAACGGCCGTTTTAGTTCAACTCGACCCCCCTATTGTCGGTCAAATCCCCGGCAGCCTGAGCAGCCAGCTAGAACTACCCCTGCGGATAGCCATTGCCCTGGCAGTTGGGGTGGGGCTGGCTCTGCTGGTTGAATACCTCGATCCGACGGTTCGCGGCCGGGAAGAGTTGGTTGAACTGGGGCTGCCGGTGATGGGGGAAATTCCTGATAGATGATGTGTGGCATAAAGAGTGGGGTTGTTTGTGAAACGTAAAACGTGAGCAGGTCTAAAGGAGTAATGTTTTGGAACTAAGTGATTATATACGGATTTTGCGCCAGCGGGGGTGGGTGATTATCTTGATGGCCGTTTTGACGGCCGGGGCGGCGTTTGGGTTTAGCAAAATGCAAACACCCATCTACCAATCTACTGCCCGGTTGCTCATCACCTCGCGCCCCGATTTTGGGCAAACCCAGGCAGCCAAGACGTTGGTGCGTGATTTTGCCGTCTGGTTACAAAGTAGTTACCGGGCAACGGCCGTTATCAATGAACTACAACTTGACATGACCCCCCAGGAGTTGATGGCAAATGTGCGAATTGCCGCAGGCACTTCCGAGT
>CAZPEJ010000103.1:0-11400 GCA_964585465.1 uncultured Ardenticatenaceae bacterium | reverse complement strand
CACGCGGCACATACAACACCGAAAGCGGCAAACGGGGTAACTTCCGTTTTAGCACCATCGCCGCCGCCAAGGGTTGCCAACTGTTTTCGGCAATGGTTAACAGCATTGGAATCATCTGCCAACCCCACCGGGACTTAAATTCACCCCAAGTCCAACTTTGTAAAACATGGCTTTTGGGTAATTTGCCCAGAGCCGCTTGCCAGGTGGCCGGAGACTTTTCTAGTTTAAGCGTAGAGGCACGATAAGCAGGTTCTTGTAAGAAAGGCATAGGCAATGATGGGAAACGGCCGTTTTTATAACAACTTTTGAAAACCTTTGGTTCTTTGGGAACTCAGGGGGTTGACAAGCAATGAAACGTGAAACGTAAAACGTGACCAGAGAAATTTCACGTTTCACATTTTCACGTCTGTGGAAGTTACTCCGATGTGTTCCTTCGGCGTTGATATAACCAGTACAAAAATCTATTATACACCCGATCTGCCGGGCCAACGGTGCGGCGAATTTGCCCACCAAAGCCCCGTTTGAAACGGTACACACGCCATAACCCCCCTTTTTGTTCAGTAAACCCCGCTTCCAGCACATCTTCCGGCAGGTCGGGAATGCCCCACATGTCATAGCTGGTACACCCTTTGTTTTTGGCCCACTGAATGGCTGCCCATTGGGCTGCATAACTGGGCATTCGCTGCCGCTCTTCGTTGCTAGAAGCCCCATAGAGATATGCCGCTTGCGCCCCCAGGGCAAAGACCATCACACCAGCTAACGGCCGTTCCCCATATTCTGCCATAAACAACGCGGCCTGCTGAGGCGCAAACAACTGATACGCCTCCTGGTAATACATCCGGTCGTGAATCCCAAACGTATCTCGTTCACCCGTCTGACGCATCAGCCCGTAAAAAGTAGGCAAATCTTTGACCGTCCCTTCGCGCACAGTAATCTCTTTTTTGTCCGCCAGCCGAATGTTGTAGCGGGTTTTTTGTTTCATGGCTGCCAAAATATCAGCTTCAGACGGCCGTAAATCCAACAACACCGTGCGCGGTGGCTGAATCGTATCCGTGTGGGGCCGCAAACCAATCCGTTGGCACCAGGTTTCCCACTCTGGCGTTTCATCTTGCCACAACATTGGCTCTATTTTCAAAATCCCGGCCCGTTGCAAATACATCGCCTGGTCAATCTGGTTAAACAACACCGCCACCTGCTCCTCATCCTGCCAGTTGACCAGCGGGCCGTGCGGCATATACCCAATCCGTGCCAACCCAAAAGCGGCCGACTTAAACAAAATTTGCCCGCCCGCCACCAACTTACCCTGTTGTTTCAACCACACCCGACGCGAATTCCAGCCAAATTTTCCCTTTAATTTAGCCCATTGGGTAGTTTGCAACAGACTACCATGAGGGTGGTTTTGCACAAAACTATCCCATTCTGCATCTGCTTCGGTATAAGGTTGTTCAGCGATTTCAAACATTTTATCCAACATAAGGGGCGAGATTGTAACACATTGACAACGATGTGTTACAATCCTGGTTATGAGTCAGCTTCAATCACTTTACCGTTTACAACAGATGGACACAGAAATCCGCGAGAAAAAACAACGCCTGGGTGAGGTGTTGAAGGCACAGAAGGAGTCGGAGGAGATTCTGGCAACCCGGAAACGGGTAGAAACGGCCGTTACCACCTTAAAAAATTGGCAAAACCAACGACAAAATTTGAGCCTGGAAATGGATAGTTTGGTGGAGAAGATAAAACGTTCAGAGGAACGGCTTTATTCCGGCAATGTGCGAAACCCAAAAGAGTTGACCGATTTACAACATGAAGTGGAATCCCTGGGCAAACGGAAGGGTAGCCTGGAAGATGAAATGTTGGAAGTGATGTTGCAGACAGAGGCGGCGCAAAAAGAAAAAACGGCCGTTGATCAAACCCTCAACCACCTGTTGACTCAATGGGAAAAGAACAACATCTACCTGAAAAAAGAGCAAAACGAACTGGCTCTGCGGCTGCACCACCTGACCGGCGTGCGCCAGGAACAGGTAAAACTCATTCCACCCACCCTGTTAAAAGAGTATGAATCCCTCAGCCCGAAAAAAAATGGAGTCGCTGTAGCCGGGTTGCGGGTCAATTTGTGCCTGGGCTGCCGCACCACCGTCTCCATGAACAAGGCCAAAGAGGCCCACGAAGGACAAATCGCCTACTGTGGCGGGTGTGGGCGGATTCTCAGCCCTGTGGGTTGAATGTTAGGGATTAGAGATTGGAGATGAGAGATTGGACATTAGAACTGTCCCACACGGCCGTTTGCCGCGCCCGTTGTTGTAACAACTCCCCATACACCAACATCATCCGGGTGACAATGTTGCCCCAATCATATTGCCGTGCATACGCTTGAGCCTGACGACCTAATTCAGCCCGGCAAATGTCATCAGTCAGCAGGCAGTGAATCCGTTCAGCCAATGCTTCTGGGTCACGCGAAGGCACCAAAAAACCGTTTTCTCCATCCCGCACCAAAAAAGCCAGCCCACCAACCTCCGAGGCGATGACCGGTGTGCCCATCGCCATGGCCTCCAACGCTACCATGCCAAAACTCTCGTAGTGAGAAGGCATAATGACCATTTCGGCAGCGGCATAGTAGTTGGGTAATACATCCTGGTCTTTGGCCCCCAAAAAAGTGACAATATCGTGAATGCCTAGTTGCAGGCGCATTTCCTGGAGGCGGGCCATCTCGGCATCGGGTGTATCCGCCCAGGGGTCGCCGCCAATGATAGCCACACACACATTTTTAACGGCCGTTGGCTGACGCTCTTGAAGCAAAGCCATCGCCTGCAACAAGGTGTCAATCCCCTTGAGCGGCTCAATGCGCCCGGCAAAGATGATATTTTTATCAGCTACCGGAATACCCACCATCGTTTTTGCCTGGCTTTTGGGGATGGGATTAAACCGATTCAGGTCTACCCCCGGCGGAATGACCACCACCTTTTTGGTATTTGCCCCATACAACCAGTTTAATTGCCCCACTTCGGCCGGGGTTGCCGCCACAATACGGTCAGCAATTTGAATCACCCGGTTCTCCCCATCCAGGCGATCTTGCGGGGCGTGTTCTGCTTCGCTGAGGGCAACCCGGTTTTTCATATGCCCCAACGTGTGAAACATATGCACAATGGGTGTGCCACCCCAGGCCAGGCGCAACTTTTCTGCCACCAGACCAGAGAGCCAATAATGGCTGTGGATGATGTCATATTGGATTTTTTCTGACTGGGCAAAACGCAAAACACCGGCCGTGAACTCTTCTAGATAGTTACCGACCTCGGCAACGGGTATCGGTTTTTCTGGCCCGGCCGGAATATGAATGACCCGCCCACCATATCCCAAATCATGTTTAATCATGGGCTGACAATCATCCTGGGAACGGGTGAAAACATCTACCAGAATGCCGCGACGGCCGAGTTCACGGCTAAAATCGCGTACATAAACGTTCATGCCACCCGTTTTTTTGCCACCCAAGAGAGCCAGGGGGCAAGTATGAACGCTTAACATGGCGATACGGCGAATAGGAAAAGTTGCTTGAGAAAACACTATGAACCTTCTTCGTGGGTTATGGAGGGTGTGAAACGTGAAACGTGAAACGTTACAACTCACGACTCACGTTTCACGCTTCACACTTCACACTTCCTTCTCCCTACCTTGTAAGTTGTAACCTGTATACCTTTGTATCTACTGCCCCAAACCGGTATTTGTACTCTTCACTACCACGCAGGAAGTCGAACCATTTTCGGCCGTTTTGGATGGCTAATTCAATGGCATTGGCAGTCAGCACCACCCCAACACTGAGAGAGCTAAAACTTTCCGGGTCAAGACCAGAGTTGTATACCCAGATACGATTTTTGTAGTCGAAGTTAAACAAAGCGGCCGCTTTTTGCCCCTCCACTTGCACAAACATTAGCTGCAATGTGCCCGCTTCCAGGGCGGCTTTAGCTGTTTCGTGGAAAACCGCACGACGGCCGTTATTCAACCATTGCCGTTTTTGCAAAGTACTCATCTGGAGCAGGCGCAAAAAGTCATCTACCTCCTCCGTCAGATTGTCATCAGTCCCCACCACCTTCAACGTCACCTCTCCCCCCTCGGCACGGCGCAATTTACGCCGCAACTCATGACGCTGTTTTTTATCCATGTTTTCCAAATAAGCCTCAAAACTGTCTGGCAGTTCGATGATGGGGCATACTTCGTGGATGCTTTCCTGGAACAAAAAACCTCGCTGTTGGGCAATTTGGGATAAAATTTGCCGCGTGAGCGAGGCTTCCGGGACATTACACAGGTCAAGAGCCGTCCAATGGGGGAATCCACTTTGACACAAACAGTCAAAAACGGCCGTCCATGCGATTTCTGCTTCCTCCTGGCGTACAATCAAATCCAGGTAATCCGTCTCCTCCACACACCCATTAAAATACAAAACACCTTCAATCAAATAAAAACAGGCAATCGCCTGCAACGTCTGGTCGTCATGGTACACGGCTACCGTGTGTAACGTTCCATCGGATGGGTGTAAATGGTGCCACCAGGCCCGCTGGTAAGCCCAGGTTTGAAAGGGTGTATCGGTCATGGCTTGTTGCGCCAACCCATCCCACTGCTGCTGCAACTCCGCAAAAACGGCCTCGCCGTGAAATACCTTTGTCAACATACTTCTTCCTCTAACAGTTTGCCGGAAAAGTTGTAATGGAACGCGGATGACGCAGATTTGACGGGTTTTCGCGGATTTTTTTTCCTTATCCGTGTACATCCGTTCCATCCGCGTGACCCGCGTGTTATTTTGCCGTTCTCCGACAGGCTACCAAATCAGCCCTTAATTTTCGTAACGATTCACCGCAAAGGCGCAAAAAAAGAGAAAATCTTTGTGTTCTTTGCCTACTTTGCAGTTAAATCCCAGAGAGGCTGAACAGTTACTAATTTTCTAACGTAGATAAATCCCCTAAATCTTGCCCTAACACCTGGGCTTTTAATACCCGGCGCATGATTTTGCCGGAACGGGTTTTGGGCAGGTTGGTGACAAATTCAACGGTAGCAGGTTTGGCAATTGGTCCCATTTCGTGCGAAACATGTTCGCGTAACTCATGGGACAATTTGTCGCTTCCTTCGTACCCCTGGCGCAAGATGCAGTAGGCTTTGATGATGCTGCCCTTTAATTCGTCAGGTACTCCAATGGCGGCGGCCTCGGCAACGGCCGGGTGGCTGACCAGGGCACTTTCAATTTCGGCCGTTCCCAGACGATAACCCGACACCTTAATCACGTCATCAATACGGCCGATAATCCAGATATACCCATCCTCATCTTTGCGGGCACTGTCCCCCGGCAAATACCACCCCTGCTCCGAAAAACGACTCCAATACTGCTGCACATACCGGTCAGGGTCGCCCAAAATGGTTCGTAACATCCCCGGCCAGGGCGTTTTGATAACCAAAAACCCTTCCTCATTTGCTTTCACCGACTCCCCATCCTCATCAACCACATCCACCTCCACCCCAGGGAACGGTTTGGTGCCCGAACCAGGTTTGAGAGGGGTAATGGGCAGCGGCGTAATCATAAAATGACCCGTTTCCGTCTGCCACCAGGTATCCATAATGGGGCATTTGCCCTTGCCAATGACACGGTGATACCACTTCCACGCTTCCGGGTTGATAGGTTCACCCACCGAGCCGAGCAGCCGCAAACTGGAAAGGTCGTGGCGATTGGGCCAGCTTTCACCAAACCGCATCAGGCCGCGAATGGCGGTGGGGGCCGTATACAAAACCGTCACGCCATATTTAGCCACCAGCGACCACCACCGGTCAGGGTAGGGATAGGTAGGTGCGCCTTCATACATAAAACTGGTTGCCCCCAAAATGAGGGGGGCGTAGACGATGTAGCTATGCCCCGTAATCCAGCCTGGATCGGCCGCGCACCACCAGATGTCTTCTGGTTTCAGGTCAAATACCCATTTTAATGTGGTGCTGGTGCCCACCATGTACCCACCGTGTGTGTGCAAAATGGCTTTGGGTTTGCCGGTGGTGCCAGAGGTGTACAAAATAAAGAGGGGGTCTTCCGCATCCATAACTTCGGTGGGAGCCTTGGGGTCGGCAATGGGCAGGGCCATCAGGTCATGATACCAATGGTCACGCCCTGGCACCATGTTGACTGGTTGGCCGGTGCGTTTGACCACGATAACACTTTGGATAGTGCCAGCCCGGTCTACTGCTTCGTCGGCAATCTTTTTCAGCTCCACAATTTGCCCGCGCAGCCAGGAGCCGTCGCAGGTGATGAGAAGTTTGGAAGCACTGTCTTCAATTCGGCCGTGCAGGGCTTCGGTGGAGAACCCGCCGTAAACCACCGAGTGCATAGCCCCTACTTTGGCGCAGGCCAGCATGGCAATGATCAGTTCGGGGATGCGCCCCATGTAGATGGTGACACGGTCGCCTTTTTGTACCCCCATGGCGCGAATGACGCTGGTAAATTTGCACACTTCGTAATGGAGTTGTTGGTAGGTGTAGACACGGCTGTCCCCTTTTTCGCCTTCAAAGATGAGGGCGGCTTTGTTGCGAACGGCCGTTCTCATGTGTCTGTCCAGGGCGTTATGGACAATGTTCACTTTGGCCCCGGTGAACCATTTATAGAATGGGGCGTTGCTTTCATCCAATACCTTTTCCCAGGGTTGGAACCACTCATAACTTTCGGTGGCAATACGCCCCCAAAAACCGGCCAGATCAGAAACGGCCGTATTGTGTACCTGGTCGTAGTCCTTGATATGTGCCCGTGTGATAACCTCTGGGGCCGGATAATATACTTCTCCTACCATACCCTTTTTCTCTGTCATATCTGACCTCCTCACAAGATGGATGCTGAGTTGTTGCTGAAATGGGTATAACCATTCCCGACACGTAAGTATAATTAGGAAAACGTAAAACGTAAAACGTGAAACGTGTAACGCTGGAGGAAATATGCCTGCAACAAAAATTGTCATCATCGGGGCTGGCAGTGCCAGTTTTGGCCCAACAACCCTGGCAACGATTATTCGTGAACCCAAACTGAGGGGCAGCGAACTGGCCCTGGTAGATTTGAATGAAGAGGCGTTGGCAACGGTGGTAAAAGTGGCCCAGCGTATGAGTGATGCCTGGGAGAGTGGGATGAAAATAACGGCCGATACCCGGCGACAAGCCGTTTTGGCCGGGGCTAAATTTGTCATCGTGTCCATTGAGGTGCCTCCCCGCGAACAACTGTGGCGTATGGATTGGGAAATTCCCTTAAAACATGGGTTGCGCCAACCCTATGGTGAAAACGGTGGGCCTGGCGGTTTGATGCACGCTTGCCGCCAGATTCCACCGTTTATGGAGATTGTGCGGGATATGGAGCAGCTTTGCCCGCAAGCGTGGCTGATTAACTTTAGTAACCCGTTACCCCGGATTACTCGCGCTGTGACACGGTATAGCTCCATTCGGGTAGTGGGCAAATGTCATCAAATTGAAGTAGGGTATGGCATAACGGCCGTTTTGCTGCGCCATCGTTACGGCATTGAAGTACCAGCAGGAGTTTCTCTGCGTTCCGACCCCAACAATGTGGCAACCATTCACGCCCTGGCAGCCGCCGGACGACAACACCTGGTTATTAAATCGGCCGGGTTAAACCATTTCATCTGGTTAATGGACATCCGCGACAAAAAAACGGGCGAAGATTTGTATCCGGCGTTGCGAGCCGCCTTGCCCCATGTCCCCCCCACATTAGAACCCTTTTCGATGGATATTTTTCGCGCTTTTGGGTATTGCCCCATTCCAGGCGATACCCATTTGTGCGAATATCTGCCCTGGGCGCACGATCCGGTTGCCAAACCCTGGCAGGCGTACCCCATTCACCTGTACGACTGGGGTGGGAATGAGATGGTGCGCGAATTTTTGCATCACATGATGGCACAAATGGCTTCTGGCGAGATGGTGGTAGATGGAATGCGCCAGGCGCATAGCGAAGGGGCGGTGGAATTGATTACCGCTATCGCGGGCAATGAAAATTATTATGATGAAACGGTCAACATTCCCAACCGGGGGGCGATTGCCAATTTGCCGCCGGAGGCGATTGTGGAAGTGCCTGCGGTGGTGAGTGGGTTGGGGGTAAATGGGTTGCGCCTGGGGGAGATGCCCGAACCTGTTGCGGAATTGCTGCGGCGGGAGGCGGCTTTGGTGGAGATGGTGGTGGAAACGGCCGTTACTGGCGACCGCCACCTGGCTTTACAAACCCTCTTACTTGACCCTATGATCAATGACATCGGCCGGGCACGGGCTATTTTAGAGGATTACCTGACACAATTTGCTCCCTACTTGCCACAGTTTTAGATGAAGGGTCATTCGGTAGACCCCAAAATAGGTAAAAAGACGCATTCACTCCTGAGCCATATCCTGTTAGGATGTAGCCCATAGGTGTATATGATGTCTCAAAAAATCGGCCGTTATCAAATTCTCCGTGAACTGGGCCAGGGCGGAATGGCTTCCGTTTATCTGGCTCAAGACCCTTATTTGGGTCGCCCTGTTGCTGTTAAGGTCTTGGCGCATGAACTGACAGAAGATTCGCTCTTTCTGGCGTTTTTCCAGCGCGAGGCAGAAATTATTGCTGCCCTGGAACATCCCGCCATTGTGCCCATTTTTGATTTTGGCATTCATGGTTGCCAGCCTTACATTGTGATGCGTTACATGGCCGGTGGCTCTTTGCAAGAACGTTTGGCAGATGGTCAACTTCCGCCACGCCGGTTGGCTCGCATTTTGGAGCGGGTAGCGGGTGGTTTGCAGGCGGCCCATGCGCGGGGCATCGTTCACCGCGACCTGAAACCCGCCAACATTCTGTTTGATGAGACAGAACAGGCGTATGTAGCAGATTTTGGCCTGGCAAGGTTACTTAGCCGCCCAACTGGAGCGACTGGTCAATTTTTGATTGGCACACCTGCTTATATGAGTCCTGAACAGACGAGGGGGCACGCGGTAGACGGCCGTTCCGATGTTTACGCGATGGGTGTTATTCTCTACGAAGCTCTGACAGGCACGTTGCCCTATTGCCACGAAGATGCCCTGGAAACGGCCGTTATGCACATCCAATCCCCCATTCCCAGCCTGCTCACCCACCGCCCCGACCTCTCCCAGACCTGGGAAAACATCTTGCACAAAGCCCTGGCAAAAACCCCCGCCCAACGGCACCCCTCCCCCTGCCAACTTGCCCGCGATGTCTCCGATGCCGCCATCGGTTTAGGCTTTTGGCACAAATTACGTGAAACGTAAAACGTCAATTTACATCTCACGTTTTACACTTCACGCCTCACGCCCCATTTTTTCACGCCCTCTTTATCACCTGCTTCCATCTACTGAGTATCATGTAAGACAAGAAAACGAAACATTGGTACACAGGTGAATATGGAAACGTATGAAAAGAAGTTTTACACCGTAGATGGACAGCAAATTCATACTGTAGAGGCGGGGCGGGCGGGGCGACAAATTGCCATTTTGATTCATGGCTGGTCAAGCTCCTGGTATGCTGTGTCGCCTCTCATGGGGTTACTGGCACAGCGATTCCATGTTATGGCTATAGATTTGCCTGGTTATGGACAATCCCCCGCTTTTCCCGAACGCACCACCATTCCTAAATATGCTGAACTGTTAGCAGATTTTATTGAACAGGTGAGTGATGGGCCGGTGGTTTTGGTGGGGCACTCTATGGGGGGGATGATTGGCCTGACGTTGGCGTTGAAATATCCAGTCTTGGTGGAGCGTATGGTATTGTTAAGCCCAACGATTAGCGGCCGTTTATCCAATTTTATCAACACCCTCATTTACCCCATCACCCTATTGGAACGGTTTGGTTTAGGAAGTGTATTGGTGACATCGGTGGAGCGCACGGTGGTGGGGTTGACAGACCGCCTGATGCGTCCCATTTCATTTGCGGAACGCTCTGATATTCACAGCCAGGATTACGAACAGTTGCGACAGGATGCACGACGGCCAGGGCAGGGGCGGGTGCGGGCTGAATGTTTCCAGGCGATGTTGGAAAATGATTTAAGCGGCCGTTTGCAGCAATTGGAGACTCCAGCGTTAATAATATGGGGGGCGGAAGACAATACCGTGCCTTTGCGCGATGCCGGAGTGGTGGCAGATGAGTACAAAACGGCCGATTTACGCATCATTCCCAAAGCAGGCCATTGGGCACAATTTGAGACCCCCGATGTCACCCGCCGTTATATAGCCGCTTACCTCGGTCTGCCCCACGCCAGCACCCAACTCTACACCCCGGTCGAAGAAGAAGAACTGACCCAAATCCAGGAAGCGGCCCAGTTTTTGGCCCATTCAGACCTGGGCAACGAGCTAAATCTGGCGCAGCGCATTCGTCTGGCGGCGCAATGCCAGCGCAAAGTGTATGCAGCAGGACAAAACATCGTTCACGCCGAGGAAGCAGGCCAGGATTTATACATTATCGAATCGGGTTCGTTGGAAGTGTGGAAAGACCCCGATGGCCTCGATCCCACCGCGCACAGTGCCAGAATGCAACAAGTAGCCACGTTTAGTTCTGGTCGGATTGTGGGCGAACTTTCCATGTTAGATGGTGGCAGCCGCAGTGCCGACTTGATCGCCGGGCCGGATGGGGTGACGGTGTTGACGTTGAATCGGCAACGATTATTAACGTTATGTGAAGATGATGCGGTATTAGGCACCCGTTTGTTGTGGAATATCGCCACCACTGTTTCCCGTCGGGTACGTTTTATTTTGTGGCAATTGAACCGGGCCGAGGCCAAACGCACGGCTGCCGAGCAGCGACCATTGGGTGAACGCCGGGTGGTGGAGGAGCAAAAAACGGCCGTTTTGGAGGCCATCCCCCAACGTCAAAGGCCAACCGCGTGAAATGGCAGCTTTGGATTGGCGATTTATTAACCTGAACAACTTAAACCAGTCGTTTTGAGTCTTTCAGATTTGATGAGGTTTACTGTGAAACGTAAAACGTGAAACGTGAACTCTCTACAGTCACGTTTTACGTTTCACATTTCATTGGTTATCAACCCCTGAGTTCCCAAAGAGCCACCGCTTTTTCTTCGGTATAGTTGCCCCGCTATTTTGCACTTCTGTTTGGTTGACATAGCTATCCCGTGCCGATATGATTTGGGCTGTAGGTTTTCCTTTTATTCTCATTCACCGCAACCTGTTCCCATAGTGGTTGTTCGTGACAGCCCATCAAACCCCAAAAGGGGATTATCCTGCAATGACACACCACAACAATAACCATTCAACCTGTAACTCAAGGAAATAGGCTGTGCAATCCATTCACCCTAATTTAGGTAGTTAGGCCGTGTTATGCAGTTGAATAATTGTTAGCCACCCCACAAGCGAAACGCTGGAGGATTGCCATGAAAACCAATCTTCGCC
>CAZPEJ010000102.1:0-11438 GCA_964585465.1 uncultured Ardenticatenaceae bacterium | reverse complement strand
AGGTGTTTGAGTCAACTGGGCATCTGACGTGGGAATGACGACGAGCAACAACAGTGCCAACACCCAGGTCTGGTAAAAGAAGGCCAATCCTACCCCTGACAGCAACAGCAACAACAAGGCAACCACCTGGAGATGTTCACCCAGCTGAAACCAGGAGACAAAAACGCCAATCAAAACGGCCGTTGACCACACCAACAGATGCGTAACCAGCCGATTCTCACCGACAGATAGCCAGAAGGGTTTGTTCATAAGCTGTGGCAATTTGCTCCCAGTTTAAGGTTTGCCGCACATACTCATATGCCTGGTTTGCGAACCGTTGCGCCAATTCCCGGTTTTTTAGCAGAGCCAAAACCCCCTGCGCCAGCAAGTCGGGGCGCAGAGGGGGCACCAACCAGCCCGTTTGTTGGTGTTGAATTAACGCCGGGATGGCCGTGTGATCGGCCGCCACGATAGGTTTGCGGGCAGCCATCGCTTCGGCCACCGCCACCCCAAAGGTTTCAAACATGGAGTGAAAGAGAAAAATGTCTGCCATCGAAAAGTAAACGGGTAACAACGTTTCCTCGATAAAACCGACAAAACGGACGCGCTGCTGAATGCCCAAATGAACGGCCGTTTCCATCAAACGCCTCTGCTCTGCCCCACTCCCACCAATAACCAGCCATACATCAGGGCAGGTTTGTTGGATAATGGGCAAACTTTTGAGCAGGATGTCTACCCGTTTTACCACTTCTAACCGTTGCAAGGCAAACAAAACCGGGGCATTTTGGGGAATGCCCAACCGTTGGCGCAGCCGGAAAGACTCTTGCGGCGCAACAGGGGGGAACTCATGAACCCCATACGGGATAATTTTTGCCCTGTCGGGGTTTTTGGGCACCAAAGCAGCCTGCGAATAAGCAGAGATAAACACCGATTGGGTGGCTTGTTGCATCACCCGTCGCACATGGTGAGGCCAAAAGGGCAACGAACCATGCCCTGGGATGTCCCGGCCGATTAAAGATAGCAATACCGGCAACTGCAACGTTTTTAATACCTGCACCGCGTACCCCGAAGGGATTGCGTAGTGAACATTTACCACATCGGGTTGCAGGTGGCGGGCCAGTTGCCGGGTGGCGTGGGCCATCGAAAGGGAAAAGGGGGGTAACAAACCCAGCAAAAGTCGCTGCCCGCGCAGATTGAGCAGGTTCCAAGTGTCGGTGAAACGGTGCAGGGTCAAGGGTATAGGTTGGATGCCTGGGGGCCAGGGGGTGAGAAACGGCCGTTTTGGGTATGGTGCCAAAATATGTATCTCATAACGGCCGATTAGACGGCGATAAATCTCATAAATACCCCGTTCCGCCCCCCCCATCGTGGGGAAAAATGTGGGTGTAATGACCAGGATTTTTAATAGCGGCTGAGACATACCACATTTACGGGGCCAAAACTGGTTGCCACCTGGCCCGCACCTTTGCCCAGACTTGCCAGACTTCTTCAACCTGCAAAATCAACAAAAGAGCCACATACACCAAACCAAATAACAGGGTGGCACTCAACAGCCACATCACCTGCCACCAGATGGACATGGAAACAACAGACGACCAGGTTTGTAACAGGAAACCGGGCAAAAGAGCCGCCACAACCGCCGCCAACCCGGTTTTTAGAAAACATACCCCCACTTGCCAACCAACAGGCACTTGAAAACGGCGCGTGAGCAGCCAAAGTACCCAGGCAGCGTTCCAAAGTGTGGCAACTGAGTAAGCCAACGCCACCCCATTAACCCCCCAGGCAGAAAAGGGAATTAACAAGAGAAAGTTTAAGGTGGCCCCGGTGATACCTATCAGGGTGGTCAGGCCGGTTTGTTGCAGGGCGTATAGGGCATAGGTGGCAGAACCAAAAATTGCCGGGGCGAAAAAGGCGGCTGCGTAACAAAACATAATGTTAGAAACGGCCGTTGTGTCAACGGCCGTAAAAGCCCCCCGTTCAAAAAACAGCTGAATCACCTGGTGGCGCAGCAACAAAAAACAACTACCCACTGCCAGCGACACAATCAACGACAAACGGATGCCCATCGCCGTCACCCGCCCCAACTCAGCCTTGTTTTGGTTGCCATACTCCGATTGGTAGGGAAAAATGCTCAAAACAATGCCACTGCTGGTAATGGCCCACAAGATATTTAACATCTTTAACCCATACCCCAACTGGGCAATACTGCCAGCCGCAAACGTGGAAGCAACAAAACGATCCGCCAGCGTATTGGCGCGAAAAATGAACCCACCCAACAGCAACGGCAACATCAAACGCACCGTCTTTTGCAGGCCGGGGTGGTGCCAATCCAGCCGAAAACGAAAACGTTCGGGGCCAATGGCAACGGGCAACAACAACAAACATTGGGCCATCCCCCCGGCCACAGTGCCCCAGGCCACGCTGTGAATGCCCAGCCGGGGAGCCAGCAACCACGTTCCCAGAATAATCATCAGGCTATTCAGCACCGGAGCCGTAGCAGGCAACAGGTACACTTTTTCGGCATAGGCAATGTTAGAAAACAGACTAGATATGCCCACAAAGAGCAGGGTGGGAAAAATTACCCGGCTCATCTGCACCGCCGCCACAAAAACCTCTGTGCCGGGGGTAAAACCTGGGGTAGTCAGGCGGATAGTTTGTGGGGCCAGCATCATGCCCGCGCCGGTGAGCAATAACAACCCCAATACCAGCGCAGTGGCAAAACCAGAAGCCAATTTCCATGCTTCGGCCGTTCCCTGGGTGGTGCGACATTGGGTGAAAACGGGAATGAAGGTCACATTTAAGGTGCTTAATAAAATTGCGCTTAGGGTGGTTGGCACGGTAGAAGCGGCCAAAAAAGTGTCCATCTCGGCCCCTGCCCCAAACCTGGCCGCCAGCATCACCTGGACAAAAAACCCAACCCCCAGATTTGCCAGTGAGAGCAGCGTCACCTGCACGGCCGGTTTTAGGATGGTGTCGTGTAAAACCGTTTTGGGGGTCATGGCGAAACCTGATTCAACTCCGCCAGCCGTTGCAAAGCCAATGAGTGGGCAGGCTCCAGGGTTAAGAGGTGTTCATACTGAGCCAGGGCTTTTTCCGGCATTCCAGCCTGGCGGTAAATCTCCCCTAGATACCAGAAGGCGGTGGGGTAGCTGGGAAACAAAGCCAGGGCTTTATTTATCTCATCCTCTGCTTGCTGAACGTCGCCATTTTGCAAAAAGTAGGCGTAACCCAACAAAACATAGGGGGTGGTATAGGACGGGTCGGTGGCAACGGCCGTTTCCAATCGTTCAATTTGGGTGTTTAAATTTTCGTTGCGCCACTGCCAGATCTGCCCCATTCGGGTGTAACTGTCTGCCTTCTCCTGAATGGTGGCAAAGTTGTCCAGGGCCACGGCTGTTTCATAAGCCTCCAGTGCTAAGGTTAAATCAGACGGCCGTTGTACCCATTGGTGAACCATTCCCAGGCGATAATACACCGTACTCACAAACAGTTCAGCGTCGCCCGGCTGGTACAGCGAAATAGCAGTTTCATAACAAGTGATTGCCTGTGCCCAATCCCCTGTTGTTTCATGCACCTGGCCCAGAAAAAACCAGGGCACGCTCCAGGTGGAGGCTACTTGAACCGCTCGTTGATACCACAAACGGGCTGTTTCATGCTGCCCCAGGGCAATTGCCTGTTCGCCCCACTGCACAAACGCTGTGGCACCGTCCCCCCCGCGCTGCCATGCGGCAATGGCCTCTGTTTCCGCCCCATCTGCCGCCCAAACAAACCCCAACCCGCGCCAGGCTGCCTGGTTTTCTGGGTTTAATTGAACGGCCGTTTGCAAAAAGTTTTTGGTTTCTAGTACAGGTTCTTGAAAATACCTTTCCTCTGCTAATTCCCTATTGATAACTGTGTACTGACTACTGGGTACTGGTACGAGCGGGTTTTGCCGGGTTGCCAACGCCCCGTTTAAGGCGATCAGCCCCACATTGCTCAAGAAGTAACTGCCCAACGTGGCACCCCGAACAGCAAAAAAGATGAGGGCAAACCCGAAGAAAATCGTTCGGCTCAGGGGTTTGGTTAATTGCAAACGGGTGAAGGTTATTTCCTTTGTTTCCATAATTCCAAAACCACCGTTCCCAACAAACCCATCACCAGACCAGAAAGGCCAGCAACGGCCGTATTGACCAGCCGATGAGAAGACAGCGGGTCTTCGGGAACCACCGCCTCGTAAGCCATTTTCACCCCCCGGTTAACCCCATTGGCGGTTATTTTCTCCTCCTCCACCCGGCGCGCCAACGCCACATAAGACTCTTCAGCCACCTGGTAGGCACGCAACAAGCGGGTATTTTCCGTTTCCACCACCTGTTTCTGGGACTGCAAAGCTAAAATTTGCGGTTCTAGTTGGCCGAGTTGGCTCTCGATGGTTGCCTGTTTTGTTTGCAGAGCCAGCGTCAGGTTGTCTAACAAAACCAGTTGCGCCTGGTTACTGGTTGCGGCACTGTTTGTTGCCTCCAGTTGAAACTGAACAGGAAGTGGGGCATCTATGCTCAAGGTTTGCACTTGCAACAACAAAGCCGTTACCTGATCCGCAACGGTCACCGCATTGGTGGCGGGTTGGGCGGCAATTTGCGCCCGCAAGGTAGTTATATCTTCCAACAAAAAACGGGTTGTCTCTTGCTGTGCCAGGTAATGCCGATGGCTTTGTAACAGGGCATCCAGTTCATTTTGCAGTAATGCCAGGTTGTTATGGTTTTGAAAATCTATCATGGCCTGCTCTGCCATTTCCAACTGTAAGGTGGTTTCCTCAAGTTGCGCCTGGAAAAGTCCCACACCAGTGCCCCCAGAATCCCCATATAACTGGCTCGATACCTCAATAAACACCGTTCCCCATAAGGTGGCAATCCCGGCCGCCTGCACCGGGTCTTCCAGACGCACCGTTAAATGGGCCACACTTAAATCCTGGCCCGATTCGGCCGTTACCTTTTTACGCAGGTCGTCAACCGTCTCAATGCCAGGAATGGGTGGGGTAATTCGTTGCAACACCCTGGCTAAAACTGCATCGCTCATTGCCACTTCGGGCAAAGCCCGCAGGGGTTGAGGGGCTTTGTTGAGGGTGTTGTAGTGGGGTTCAACGGCCTGGTTGATGAGAGAGGAGAGAACGATTTGCTGCGGATTGGTGACAACCACCAAAACGGATGCCTCATACAATGGGGGGGTGAAGGAGCTGGAAATAAAGGCCGCAATAGCAGCCACCACCGCCACCCCCATGATCCAGGCCCAATTGCGGAGTAAACCGAGTAAATACGGCCGTAAATCAACGACTTCCGCCATACCACCTCCCATTACTCGGCCCGGTAAATCGCCGCCCCCAATGATTGTAACTTCTCCTCAATCCGTTCATACCCCCGGTCAATCTGCCCAATGTTGTGAATGGTGCTGGTGCCCCTGGCACACAATGCCGCCAACACCATCGCCATACCCGCCCGAATATCGGGGCTGGGCACCCCATGAGGGCTGGCATTAAACGGGGCTGGCCCTTGCACTAACACCCGATGGGGATCGCACAGCACAATACGCGCCCCCATAAACGTGAGGTGGTCGGCAAAAAAGAAGCGGCTTTCATACATCCAATCATGCAACAACACCGATCCCCTGGCCTGGGTGGCAATTACCAGGGCAATACTCATTAAATCGGGCGGGAAACCGGGCCAGGGCATGGGTTTAATCTCTGGCACCCGGCCGCTCAGGGTAGATTCAATCGTTAACGCCTGGTTCGCAGGCACAATCACATCGTTTCCGTCCGTTTCCCAGGTGACACCCAGTTTTTGGTACACCAGGCGAATCATACCCAACTGGTGGGGGTCTGCCTGTTTAATGCGAATTTCTCCCCCGGTCACCGCTGCTGCGCCGATAAAACTGCCTACCTCCATAAAATCAGCCCCAATGGTGAACTCTGTGCCGTTTAGCCGTTCCACCCCCATCACAGTCAGGTGGTTGCTGCCAATGCCACTGATTCTGGCTCCCATATTATTTAAGAAGTGGCACAAATCCCGTACATGGGGTTCACAAGCGGCGTTGTCAATGATGGTTTCACCTTCAGCCAAAACGGCCGTCATTAAAGCGTTTTCGGTGGCGGTAACGCTGGCTTCTGCCAACAACAGGTACCCCGCCCCGTGCAAGCTGTCTGCCTGCATACGAAACAGACCACGTTCATTCATATCCACCTGCACACCCAGAGCTTTCAAACTTTGTACGTGGGTGTCTAACGGCCGTCCACCAATCACATCCCCCCCTGGCAACGGCAACGTCACCTGCCCCATCCGCGCCAACATTGGCCCAGAAAAAACAAACGAAGCCCGCGTGCGAGCAGCCAACGTGCTGTCTAACGCCGTTTTAGTGACACAGCGGGCATGAATACGCCAACTGCCCGGCCCCAGCGGAGTCACCTCCACCCCCAGGTCTTGCAAAATAAGTAACGTCGTTTGTACATCTCGAATATCCGGTATGTTATGTAAAATAACAGGCTGATCAGTTAATAAACAGGCAGGCAACAGCTTTAAGGCAGCGTTTTTGTTGCCACTGGCCGTAACGGTACCGCTTAACCGACGGCCACCTTCAATAATAAATTTACTCATATCCTCTCCAGCTAATAGCTAACAGCTAATAGCTAACAACACCCCAATCACCCTAAACCCTCTCACCTCAATCCAATGGACTCCGCACCCCCAACCCACCCCGGTTCAGCACATGCGTATAAATCATCGTCGTTTTCACATCCTTATGCCCCAACAACTCCTGCACCGTGCGAATATCATACCCAGCTTCCAGCAAATGTGTAGCAAAACTATGCCGAAAAACATGAGGGCTGACAGGTTTTGTAATTTTCGCCTGTTGCCCAGCACGCCTGACTGCTTTCTGAACAACACTATCATGCAAGTGATACCGATACAAAACACCATCATTAACACGCGGATCAGTAGAAAGCGTATTAGAGGGAAATATAAATTGCCAGGCCCACTCCCTATTAGCATTAGGATATTTTCCGGTCAACGCATGGGGCAAAGGCGCGCGACCGTGACCAAGAGCCAAATCATCATTATGCCGTTTCTTCACCTTTTGTAAATGGATTTTTAACTGTTCCACCAGGCTATTCGGCAAAACGGTTATCCGGTCTTTATCCCCTTTTCCAGACCTAACCACAATCTCCCGCTTTTTGAGATCAACATCTTTAACCCGTAACGAAAGGCATTCAGCCACTCTCATGCCACTCCCATACAACAATTGAGCTACCAATTTGGGGACACCAGGCAACTCAGCAATAACCTGATTCACCTCTTCTTTTGTTAAAACAGTCGGTAATCGTTCCGGTTTTTTAGCCCGAACAGCCTTAAGATTGATGTCAAGTGGTTGCACCAAAACCTCACGGTACAAAAATAAGAGGGCATGGAGAGCCTGATTTTGGGTTGAAGCGGCAACATCTTTTTCGACCGCCAAATAGGTTAAGAAGGCTTCGATTTCTGCCTTACCCATTTCTAAGGGGTGACGTTTTTCATGGAAAAGAATAAATCGTTTTACCCAATCCACATAACTCCTTTCTGTTTCATACGAATAATTCTTCAACCGTATTTTATCTCGCACTTGATCCAGTAACTTCTTGAGTTTTGTTTCCATCTGTACCTTTTGGCATGTTTTTATCTTTTTCAGCGTGATAATTCCCCAAAATTGGGTGATTACGATGCCAATTATGGCATCATAATCCCCTAACATCAAGGCTTTACACACCAGAAATTGCGTGATAACATACCTATAAAAGATTACCATGCCGACCTTGCGTGGTAATAATAAGTTAGGCGCGGCGAGCATAGATCCTAAAAGGCCAGTAACATCAAGCACAAGTTCCGTAACCAATCTAGAGCGGGACAATTTATGGATACTGAACAATTCACAAAACTCATCGAGGCACTCGCTTCACTCATACAAGCTCTTGGCTGGCCTTTGCTTGTGCTTTTCCTTGCAGTCTATTTTGGTGCTCCCCTGAAGAAATTCCTGAGTGATGTGGGCGAATTCACTTTCAAGGCGGGCACTTCGGGACTGGAAGCAACAGCCAAGCGGCAGCAGATTGAAGCGGCGGCACTACTTGGCGCGGCATCTGCAAAACCAACTGACGCTACCGGAAGCAAACAAGTGCCTGATGAAGAGAAAGCGCGTGAAATCGCTAACGTTGTTAGTCAAGCGGTGAACCCTAAAGCAGTTCGCCGGTTGGCCGGGGCATCTGTTTTGTGGGTTGACGACAATCCTTCTAATAACCTCTATGAACGAAAAGCTTTGGAAGCCTTAGGCATACGTTTCACAATTAGCACCTCTACAACTGACGCACTTGAAAAGGTACGTATAAACAAATATGATGCGATTATTTCTGATATGGGGCGTCCTCCAGACAAGCGGGCTGGGTATACATTGTTGGCAGAAAAACAAAAGTTGGGCGATAAGACACCTTTCGTTATTTATGCTGGTTCAAACCTCCCAGAGCATAAGGCAGAAGCACGTCAAAAAGGGGCGTTTGGCAGTACAAACAACCCTCAAGAGTTATTTCAAATGGTCTTGAGTGCTATTCAAAGCGAGTGAGTCTTCAAATCATGCTGGAGTTGCAAGTCGGAGCATCGTGCGCTCGCGCCCAATACGGCTTGCAGGCGACGGGGCGGGATCCACTGGTTTGGGTGTGTCGCTTCTTGTCCGCCCCGCGCCTGAACCCGGCCGTTGGATGCTTGTTCTAATGTGACAGAGGATGTTCTCCACTCGAACGCCCATTGAAGGAATCGATAGACAGATGGAAGTCGTCAAAGGCGAAGTTGCTAGCTGGCTCCACTCGAAAAGGCGTATTATTAATATGCTCATTGGGCTGAGTGCGGTCCTCCTATACGAAGTGGCCCGCGCCTACTATCGTCCCTTCGTTTATGCGCAGGCGATCAACGATTTTCATGTGGCCGACACGCTTGGAAACTCTTTCGGCACAATCGCCACGGTGTTTGTCTTCACCTCCCTGCTGGGCCGTCAACGGACGCAAGATTACTTCTTCCTCCGCACGGTGGCCATCGGGGTATTGGTGTATGAGCTGGCGCATCCCTTGTTAGGCAAGCCAATCGATCCCTGGGATGTAGCCGCGACACTCATCGCTGGTGGCGTGTGTGAGGGCGTTTACCGTCTCCTGCACGGACGGCAGCCTCGTCGCAGTCGAACGAGTGACAGCACTTCATAACCGCCCAAGAAACACTATGATCGATGCTGTATAGAAGTTGTCATAGCCGAAAGTGCGCCCAACACGGCTTGCAGGCGACGGTGCTTCCGCTTCGCTTCAGCGCCGCGCCTGAAGCTGGCGTTAGGCCGCTTCACAGACGCTCATTTCGATTCAGTATGATCGGAGATTACTCGATGCAACCCACACTTACCGAACGTCTCAGCGTCTCTTTGTACGCTACTACGGCGGAGCCCGGCGACACCCCCAGGCTCAAAACCTACAAGATTCTGACGGTCGCTTCAATGATGGTAGGCGCGCCCGCCCTGCTGGTGTGGGCCTTCATCTTCCTGTATTTTGCTGAAATTGAGACCTGTCTCATCATGATCACCTACGCGGTCTACCTGGTGATTTTGCTGAGCCTGCTGCGGCTGAGATGGGTGCGGTTTTGGCTGAGCCTCAACCTCTTCCTCGGCGCGCATCTGGCGATCAATTTCCTAGCCACCCTGGCTTTAGGCGGTATTGTCAACTCGACCGGGCTCTTCCTCTATGGGTTACTCGGACCCTTTGGGATGGCCACACACTCCAGGCGCCAGTTCATAGGCTGGTTCGCGGCCAGCGTCGCGCTGGTGATCCTCGAAGTCGCCCTGCAACCCTGGCTACGATCCAGCAATCAGGTGCCCTTGAACATCAGTACCTTGTTTTGGGGCGTCAACTTCATCAGTGTCGGTGGATTTCTGTTCGGGAATTTGCTCAGTGTATTGGGCCAGCGAGATACCGCGCTGGAATTACTCCAAGCCGAACAAGCTAAATCTGAGAACCTGCTGCTCAATATCCTACCACCTGAAATCGCTCGGGTGTTGAAAAACGAGAACCGCACCGTTGCCGAGTACATTGAGCAGGCGAGCATCATGTTCGCGGATGTGGTGAATTTTACTCCGATGTCGGCGACGATGTCACCGACCGAGCTGGTCTCCCTGCTTAATGAAGTATTCTCTCAATTTGATATGTTGGTCGAGAAGTACGATCTGGAGAAAATCAAGACGATCGGTGACTGCTATATGGTGGCGGCGGGGGTGCCGCGTCCGCGTCCAGATCACGCTCAGGCACTAGCCCAGCTCGCGCTGGACATACAGGCCTATGTTAGCCAGAATAAGATCCAAGGACGCCAGTTGCAGTTTCGGATCGGGATTAACTCTGGGCCGGTGGTCGCCGGCGTCATTGGCCGACGGAAATTCATCTATGATCTATGGGGGGATGCTGTAAACACCGCTAGTCGTATGGAATCGCATGGCGCAGGCGGCATCATCCAGATCACGCCTATCACGTATGAGCTGATCAAGAGCGAGTTTCGATGTGAGCCGCGTGGTCGAGTCAATGTTAAAGGCAAGGGCGAGATGGATGTCTGGCAGATTATGGGCTACAACGCTTGATGAGGCGGCCCAACAACCGTTTGCACCTGACGCGCTCCGCGCGCAGGTGAAACGTGCCGTTGGGCGCAACAGTCACATCCTTGCTACACTATGATAAAGGAGTCTATGATGCAGGATCTTATTACCTCGTGGCGTTTCTGGCTATTCTGGGGCCTGGCATTCCTCGGTTTTCCGATTGCTGGAGTGCTGGCAAACTTGGTCGGCGGTGTCACAACTCCGCTACGGGCTATCCTTGCCAGCGCAATCGCTGGAGCCACTCTCGGCCTCGTTCAGTGGTTGGTTCTGAGATCACGACTACCGCTCTCATTCTGGTGGATGGTCGCCACCAGCATCGGTATGTCTACTGGCCTGGCAATAGGCACGGTGTTCCTCGGAAGCGAGACCGCAGGCAATGAGTTATTGTGGCGGGCAGCCATTACGGGCTTTTGTATTGGCATGGCGCAATGGGTTATCCTTCGGCAAGTCTCGCCACAATCGGTCATCTGGATTGGGGTGGTGTGTCTTGGCTGGATGCTCGGGTGGTTTATCACACGCAGCGTTGGTGTTGACCTCAGCTTCAAATGGGCTGTGTTTGGCTCGACTGGCGCATGGGCTTTCCAATTTCTGACTGGGCTGGCACTCTACTTCTTGCTACGGTCATCACCAGGGATAAAACCATGAACCCCACAACACTGACTGGCCTACTGCTCATCATTGTTCCAATTTCATTCAATCTCTACTTTCCGCTAAGTTTATTGACATAAATAATTGACATGATGCAGCCTGTATCGTATGGATGCGGACATCTGCAACAAAGAACCTTAAAAATG
>CAZPEJ010000101.1:0-11516 GCA_964585465.1 uncultured Ardenticatenaceae bacterium | reverse complement strand
GCAAGGCCGCCTGTTGCACTGGTTCGCCTTCGCCCTCTACTGCCTGCCGGAGGGGGAACTAGACTCATCGAGGGCGTAAACCAACATCTTCATTGAGACTTGCAGTCTATTGGAAAACGGCCGAATAACACGCGGATAAAACCAGAGAAAAATCCGCGAAAACCCGTCAAATCTGCGTCATCCGCGTTCCATTGGGACAAACTACTAGGAATTGAAGATTGGAGAAGTTCCGTGTTACTTTTGGATGACAAGAGTAGCTTCAAATTCCTTTAGTGGTCTGTTATAATGTTTACGTTATGTTAAAATGACCAAACGGTGTATCTGGCATCGCTGTTTCAAACCAGCCCACACCCACTTACAAGAAGTAACGATACGGTACTGTTTACTGAAAACTGTCCACTGTTTACTGGCATTTAATGAGGAGGCATCATGCGAAATGTAGTGATTTTGATTGTACTGGTTGTTTTGCTGGCGGCGTGTAGTCAACAAGGGCAAGGGGGAACGGCCGCTACCTCCCCCGCCGACACCACCCCCTCCGCCGACAACGCCGAAGCTGAAGTTTCCGCCCCGCGTGTGGAAGCCACCCCCACCCCACCGCTACCCATGACCTGGACACCTCCGGCAATGGTGCATGGGGGGCACCTCTTTTTATTACCCGTTTCCGGCTCCAGCACCCGCACCGTTCACATTGTAGAAAAGGGAGATACCCTGGCCCAACTGGCTAACCGCTACAGCGTCCCCATTGAAGTGTTAGCCGGTCTAAACCAGATTTACGACTGGGATCATATTGAAATTGGCACGGTTTTGGTGATTCCTGTGAGAAGCAATGGATAGCAGGTTGTGTATGGTGTGACAAAATAGAAAAAGCCCACTTTTAAGGTGGGCTTTTTTTACGTCATGGTTATATGTTCTACACCGGTAACGCGTCCAAAATTTGATTGGTCAAATCATCAGTAAGTTCGGCCGTTTGTTCTTTGTGGCGCAGAATAATTTGGTCGTTTTCCACATCCACCAACACAATCTCCCCATCCTTGAAAGTGCCAGCCAACACCGCATCCGAGAGACGGTCTTCCACTTCCAACTGAATGAGGCGGCGTAACGGCCGTGCCCCAAACTCCGCATCATACCCCCGTTGTGCCAACCAATCCCTGGCCGCATCTGTCGCTTCCAAAATCAAATCATGTTCATCCAGGCGCAAATTCACATCCAACAAAATAATGTCTACAATTTGCCGAATATGCTCCTGCGATAACTGGCGGAACACAATAATGCTATCCACCCGATTGATAAATTCGGGACGGAAGGCCCGTTTTAGCTCATCCATCAACGTCTTTTTCATCTCGGCGTGTTGATTTTTCTGCTCCACCTTCTCGTCGCGTTGGAAGGCAAACCCCAGATTTGGCCCCCGTTTAATCGTCGCGGCCCCCACATTGGAAGTCATGATGATAATGGCATTGCGGAAATTAACCTTTTGCCCTTTGGCATCCGACAAATGCCCCTCTTCCATAATTTGTAACAACAGATTAAAAACTTCGGGGTGTGCTTTCTCGATTTCGTCAAAAACGATAATCGAGTAGGGGCGGCGGCGCACCGCTTCGGTCAACTGCCCGGCATCCTCATACCCCACATACCCTGGCGGCGACCCCACCAGGCGGGCCACATTATGCCGCTCCATAAACTCCGACATATCCAGTTGTACCAACGCTTCTTCACTGCCAAACATAAACTTCGCCAGCACTTTGGTCAACTCAGTTTTGCCCACACCCGTTGGGCCGAGGAAGATAAAAGAACCAATGGGGCGGCGTGGGTCTTTCAGACCAGCACGGGCGCGGCGCACCGCTTTGGAGATGGCTTGAATAGCCTCCTCCTGCCCGACGATGGACTTTTTCATCTCTTCTTCCATTCGCAGCAGGCGGGCGGACTCTTCTTCGGTGAACTGGTAAACAGGGATGCCTGTCCACATTGCCAAAACCTCGGCAATATCTTCGGCCGTTACGCTCACACTATCCTCTGGGTCAACATCCCCTGCCCGAAGCTGGTTTAATCGTTTTTGCACTTCATCTTCGCGGCGGCGAATTTCTTCCAGTTCTTCAGAACGGCCGTCTGCAATAGCAATCTGCCGTTCTTCGCGCAAATACCGCAACTCATCATACGCCTCGCGGATGTCTGCCCGTTGGGGCACACGATACATACGCACACGAGACGAACTTTCATCAATCAAATCAATCGCCTTATCGGGCAAAAACCGTTCCGTCACATATTTGGTGGATAGATTAACGGCCGCTTGTAACGCCTCATCCGTAATAAACAGATTGTGGTGTTTTTCGTAAGCGTGTTTAATACCCCGCAAAATCTGAACCGCCTCGTCGGGAGATGGTTCATCCACATGAATGGGTTGGAAACGCCGCTCCAACGCCGCATCACTCTCGATATATTTGCGGTACTCCTCCAGCGTAGTAGCCCCCACACATTGCAACTCACCACGAGCCAAAGCGGGTTTCAGGATATTGGCCGCGTCTACCGAACTACCAGCCGCCCCCGCCCCCACCAACATATGCACTTCATCAATAAAGAGGATCGCATCCCCTTGTTTGAGTTCTTCAATCACCCGTTTGAGCCGTTCCTCAAACTGCCCCCGATACATCGTCCCAGCTACCAGACTACCCACATCCAGTTGCAAAACCCGTTTATTCTGCAAAACCTCTGGCACCTGGCCGTCAATAATCCGTTGCGCCAACCCCTCGACAATAGCCGTCTTGCCCACACCGGGCTGCCCAATCAGAGCCGGGTTATTTTTGGTGCGCCGGGCCAAAATCTGGATCACCCGTTCAATCTCATTATTACGGCCGATCACCGGGTCCAGCTTACTTTCTTCAGCCATCGACGTTAAATCACTGGCTAACTGGTCAACCAGAGGCGTTTTGCTCTTTTCTTTTTTGGTAGATTGGCGCGTTTTCCCCCCACCCGCTGTAACCGGCTCGGCAGCTGCGGACGGGTTTTCTTTTAACATCCGTTTCGTCTGGCGGCGAATTTGCTCCGCACTAATGCCAAACTTACGTAATACATCAATAGCCAGCCCTTCATTTTGCCGTGCCAACCCCAACAGCAAATGCTCCGTGCTGATGTAATGTTGCCCCATACGACGGGCCTCTTCCACCGCCAGTTCCAATACCCGTTTAGTACTGGGGGAAAGTTCAACTTTGGTAAAGGGAGTACGAACCCCCGACCCGCCTGCCAGCCGTTCCACCATAGCCTGCACACGAGCCGTATCCAGCCCCAATTCGCGCAGCACACGACCAGCCACCCCCCCTTCTTCGCGGAGCAAGCCAATCAATACATGTTCGCTGCCAATATAATTGTGGTTGAGACGTTCGGCTTCTTCTTGCGCCAAACCAAGAACGCGACGGGCGCGCTGTGTAAATCGTTCCCAATTTTTAGAGTTCACCGTTGTTACCTCGACTGATGTCGAACAGGCAGGATTAGACTTGCTCAGACGGTGGTCAACATCTGCAAATCCGCTTCAATGAATTTGTCGGATGCTACCTGCTTGAGACTCAGACCAAGCTGGCGCTGTTCAGGGTCTATACGGATAATACGGACTGTCACTTCCTGTTCAGGTTTCACTACATCACGCGGATGAGTCACATGATTTTCAGAAAGCTCCGAAATATGAATTAACCCTTCCAACTCATACTGGTCATTTAAGCGGGCAAAAGCCCCAAACTTGGTCAGTTTGGTGACATATGCCGTTACTAACTGGCCGACCCGGTATTGATCGTGGATTGTATTCCAGGGGTCAGATTCCAGCCGTTTAATGCTTAAAGCCAGCCTTTGTTTTTCTTGATCTATGCTTAAAACATAAACCTTCACTTTGTCGCCAAGCTGTAACTTTTCTGCTGGGTTGTTGATGCGTTTCCAACTGAGTTCTGAGAGGTGTACCAGCCCTTCCACCCCACCAATATCTACAAATGCACCAAAGTCAGCAATGTTTACCACCCGCCCTTCACAGATAGACCCCTCCTGAAGGGTATTAAACAAGTTGGTGCGTTTGGCCTCGCGCATCTCCTGTTCGGCGGCTCGTTCCGACAGAATTAAACGATTGCGCTGACGATGGACTTCGACAACTTTGACATGAACAGGATACCCCACCATTTTTTGGATTTGCCGTTCATCCAACTCCTGTCCAATGTAACGATCTCGGCGCAGTTGGGAATTGGGGATAAACCCACGAATTTGCCCCATCCGCACCAGCACCCCGCCGCGATTGTAACCAATCACTTTGCCTTGATAAACTTCCTGGGATTGGAACAGTTCTTCTGCTTTGAGCCAATCCTGGGCTTCGGCCGCTTTGGCGTAGGACAAAATGATATTGCCCTTGTTATCTTCAGGGTCTACCACATAGACCATGATTTCGCTGCCAATGGCTAACCGTTTTTTGGTTTCTGCATCGAAGGTTTCAACTTCCTTGTTGGGAATGATTCCTTCAGATTTGGCACCAATGTCCACCAATATCTCGTTGTTACGGTGCTCAACGACCCATCCGCGACGAATTTCTTCGGCTGCCGGAAAATTTAATGCTTCATTGAGTAAGAATTCCATGGGGTGGCTGTTGCCACCAATTGTTACAGTTTGCTCGTTTATCAAGTCGCCTATCCTCTCATTTTGCCTGCTTTAGAGGGCATATTTTTCCTGATTATACTGGGTTTAATGCGCTTGGCAATAAACCGTTTTTCCCGTGTGGGGCTGTTAATCTTTTCCCTTAAAATAGCTGAAGGCGATTAGAACGGCCGATACCAGGGCCACCGAAACCGCCTGATACAATAACGTTTGGGCATCTTTAGCTTCCACAAACTTCTCCACAAACTTCACCACCATCACCAAAATGATCACGCTGCTCAGTTTGCTTTTTAACTCTGCCAGGTTGTGTGCCAGCATCCACTCTGGCAAGTTGAGTTTACCCAAAAATAGTTCATAAATGCTGGCGGCCAGGATGAATAGGGTGATGGCGATGAGAAAAATATCTACCAACTGGATGAGGTAAAAGGTGATGAGTGGGTCTTGACCAACAGAGGTGATGATGAAGAAGATGGCATCAAACGCTTTGATGGCTCCCCAGAGAAAAGCAAAAGCGGCGGCTGCCAGCAGGGAAATAATGCTAATCCAGGCCAGGTATTTGGATTGTTCGAGGATGGTTTTCATAGGTTATTACGTTACGCCGTTCTGTGCCCTTCACGGAGCGGGTATTAATTCGATTTCAAATAAAACGGGCCACAATTTGCCGGTGACAAATAATCGGCCGTTTTTATCATCATACACGATACCATTTAATACATCTACCGGCTGGGTGAGGGTGGTTTGGTTCAACAAACCGGTCAGGTCTATCCAGCCAATCACCTGGCCGGTGGTGGGATTGATGCGGGCAATGCGGTCTGTTTGCCAGATATTGGCAAATACCTCCCCTTCCACATATTCCAACTCGTTTAACCGCACCACCGGCCCCTGAATGTCATGCACCATCACCCGGCCGATTTCCTGCAACGTTTCTGGCTGCCAAAAATAAAGAGTCGCTGTGCCATCACTGACGATCAATTTTTCTCCGTCGTGGGTGATGCCCCAGCCCTCGGTGGGGTAGGTGAATTGTTGTAATTGGGCCAATGTTTCCCGATCATACACAAACCCGGTCTGGTTTTGCCAGGTGAGTTGAATAATTTTATCCTCCCAAACAGTAATACCTTCACCAAACAGGTCAGCAGCCAGGTCAATTTGTTGAGCCACTTCCCCGGTTTCCAGGTTTACCCGGCGCAATGAGGAACGGCCGTATAACCCTGTCCCCTCATACAATACCCCATCCTCGGCAAAATCCAGCCCTTGTGTGAAGGCGTTGGCATCGTGCGGATAGGTGTTTAAGACGCGGTAGGTGTAGATGGGCAGGTTGGCCGGATCAACAGTGGGTGTGGGGGGCAGAGGGGTGGCCGTGGGAACGGCCGTTGCTGTGACCGTTGGCAGCAGAACCACCCCTTCCCCTTGGCAGGCCGTTAACCAAAATAGCAACCAACAAAGGTAAAACCACCGGGTTATTTTGGGACACTCACGTTGGTTCCTCATTCTTTTGTTTCATCTCCACCCTTGCGATTGATTTTGAGAAGCAACACCTTATCTACCCGCAATCCATCCATATCCATCACCTCAAAATGGTGCCCGCCCCATTCAAAAAAGTCGCCACTAATTGGCAAACGCTCTAACATCGCCATGATAAAACCACCCACTGTCTGATAATACCCCGCCTCATCGTGGGGCAAACTGTCTACCTGCAACAGTTCCATCAACTCCGCAGTGGACAATGTGCCATCTATCAGCCATGACCCATCGGCTCGTTGAATGATTTCCGGTTCGGTTGTGCGCCCAAAATCCCCTACAATGGCTTCTAACAGGTCATTGAGCGTGACCAGCCCTTCCAGCCCGCCATATTCATCAATCACCAGGGCAATATGAACCCCCTTTTCCTTAAACCGCTCCAACAAATCGAGCGCGGGCATACTTTCTGGCACATAGAGAGGAGGGCGTAAGATGCTGGACAGGTTTAGGGGTTGTCCAGCCAGACTTTGTAACAACAAATCTTTAGCCCGCACCAGCCCCACCACCTTATCCAGATTGCCAGTTGCCACCGGAAAACGGGAGTAGCCAGTGGTTGCCATCTTTTCTTGAATTTTTTCGACCGGGTCATCTGGATTTAACCACACAATTTCGCGGCGTGGGGTCATGAGCGAGCTGACTTTGCGGTCGCTCAGGCGGAAGATGCGCCGCACCATCTCCTCCTCACCCGGCTCAAAGATGCCCACCTGTGCCCCTTGTTGCAACATAATTTCTACTTCTTCTTCGGTGACGGGGGGTTCTTCGGATGGTTTGATGCCCAGCAGCCGCACCACAAAGTGGGTGGAGTAGGTCAGCAGGCGCACCAGCGGTGAAGTGCGTTTGGAGAGGCTGAACATGAACGGGGCAACGGCCGTTGCTGCCCCCTCTGCATTGTTTAAGGCCACACTTTTGGGCACCAACTCCCCAACCACCAGCGAGAGATAAGTGGTAGCCACCACCACCAGCGCAATACTGACCCCCTCGCTGTATTGGGCAGGGATGCCAGCACGGTTTAACAAAATGGCTAACTCCTCCGACAGGGTAGCCCCGCTAAAGATACCAGTAAAAATGGTTATCAGCGTAATGCCGACTTGAACGGTTGAAAGGAAGTTATTGGGGTTTTCTGCCAGTTCCAGGGCACGCCGCGCCCCATGATTACCCGCCTCGGCCCGCTGTTGCAGGCGCGGTTTGCGGGCAGAAATGACGGCAATTTCCGACAGAGAAAAAACCCCATTGACGATGGTCAACAAAAGGATGATAAAAATTTCCAAAAGAATTGAACTGTTCATAAATTTTATGGGTTGGCTCGTGTTGTTAAAATGTGTCGAACGGCCGTTATATCGGCAGCAACAGACTTCCCAGCTAAATGGTAACAAACTCCTGCCGGTATCACCAGCAATTGGAAACAAACCAGCCCGATGCTGTAATTTAGTGGGGGTGGGAAATCGGCCGTTAAAACGGTAAACAGCCAGCCAGCCAGGGTCACACTGAAGGCATGGCCGATAGCCCGGCTGAGGCGGTGCAGACCAATCACAGTGCCCCGATGTTCTGGCAGATTCAAATCGGTAATAAGAGCCGCCCAGTTAGGCAGTTCTATGGCATACAGAGCCATGCCAATGGTGGCCACCAAAAAAGCCCCAGCCATCCAACCATTGTTAAACAACGCCTGCAACACGGAGAAGCCGATTTGCCAGGTGGTTTCTGTTGCCAGCAACACCCCCTGGAACGGCCAGAAAAAGAGCAGCATAAAAAAGGGAATTGAGCCAAATAACCCAATCATTGCCAGATAAATTCGGCCGTTTGCCTGCCGCCGTTGCCATCTATCCCCCCAATAACCCGCCGGAACCGCAAACAAAAACCCGGCGTTAAAGAGCAACACAAACAAATTGCCCGCCACCGTCGCCGTTTCCAGGTCATAACCGACTGCCTGCACCTTTGCCACTGCCCATAGCGGCACCCAGGTAGTGGAGCCATAGGCCAGGCTGTAGAAAAAACTTTGAACAGTCAGCCATCGGTTGGCACGGCGGGCAAAAATGGCTGGAATCTCTTGCCAGCGAATGTGATGGATGTATTGCCCACCTGCTGCAAAGAACCCCGCCAGTTCTGGCTCTCCCCGGCCGCGTGGCAGTTCGGGGGCGAAGGTGTAGAGGGTTGCAAAGAACAAACCAAACCCGGCCAGTAACCAAAAAGGCCAACGCCAATCCTGGGCTGCCAGGGAACTGGCTAACAACGTGCCCAAAGCGGCCCCACCTGCCTGGCCCAAACTCCACAGGCTAAAGATCAAACCCCGCCGCCGGGCAGGGATAAAATCGGCGACAACGGCAAACCCCACCGAGGCCACACACCCCACTCCAACGGCCGTTATCAGTTGAAAACCGGTAAATTGCCCTAGCGTGAGGCTAAACCCGCTACCTGCCATGCCCACAACCCAAACTAACGTGCCCACCAACAGTAACCGTTTCCGATTGCCCCGATCCCCCTGATACCCCCAGAATAGGGCCGCCGATGCCAAAAGTAACAGGTAAACGGCCGTTAAACTGCCCAAAGCCGCCTCGTTGGTGTCAAATTGCCGCGCCAGCAGGGCATAAATGGCGGGCAAAACCGCCACCACAACGTTATCCAGCGTGGTGAGAACCAGAAAGACGAACAGGGTGAAGAGGCGAATGGCAAAATCCTATGGCAGTTTAGAGGCGGCGCACCAACCAAAGAATCAATCCAAGCAGGAGTAACCCCAGACCAAGCCCAAGTAGCCAGTTTGACCCGTTGGCGGCCGGGAGGGGTTCCAGCGGGGCAGTGGTGGCAGTGGCGGCAAGGGTAGCCGTGGGGTGAGTGGTGCCGATTTCGGCGTGGATGGGCGAAAAGGTGACAGGAACGGCCGTTTGGCTGGCGGTGGGGCTGGCTGTCCAGGTGGCGGTGGGCAAGGCGGTGTGGCTGGGAACGGCCGTTGCACTGGCGGGTGGTGTGGCAGTGGCAAGCGGTGTTTGACGTGGGGGTGTGGCTGAAAAAACGGCCGTTGCAGCACGGGTGGCGGTGGCAGGCAAGGCAGTTGGTAATGGCGTTTCACCTGGCGGTGGCAAGGTTTCGTTTGGCGGCGGGGGTGGCGGTTCATCGGTCGGGTTGCTGGTGGGAGCCGGAACAGTCGGTTCGGGGGTGGGTGTGCGGGTAGGAACAGTGGGATCCTGGCTAAACACACGCGGAACGGCTGGCAAAAACAGATACCCCAAAAGGAGCAACCCTATACCCAACAGAAACAGAAAATCGGGTATTTTATGGGAGGTAAGAGATTGGAGATTAGAGATGAACCTTCTTCCAATCTCTAATCTCCAATCCCCGAATCCCCCTTCTTGCCTCTGCGGTGAAAAAACGTTTTTTATCTTCATGAGCCGGAAAACCCACCCTACCGATATATCATTTGTATAACTGTATCTCTGTTCAAGCTGATTTCAAAACGAAGCTGCTGACCGGAAACGGCCGTTGGTGTCGGGTTGACTTCCGTTAAGGTGGCTCCGTCGGGCAGGTGAACCGTGACTTGCCAGTTTTGTGCCAATGTGCCAGCCTGTTTCACCAGGTGTAATTGATACTGCCAACCACCAGGAACGGGTTGCACCAGGTTTTCAGGCCATTGGTACACCAGCGAAACTGTTTCGTGTTGGCTGCGTGGCACCAGCAGCAGGGTTGCAAAAGTGGTGAAACCAGGTAAATCGGGGATGGATTCGGCCGTTCCTTGCCAGGTTTGCCCGTTATACAGCGTCTCAGCCGGAACCGTTTGCTGGCTGGATTCCATCAGTTGTGCCCCGGCCGGCGCATAAACCCTGACATAACTCCAATAACAGCGATTGGCCCCTTCCAGATAAGTGGGGGTGTCGTCGTACCACACCCCTTGCAGACAGGGCGCGCTATCCTCGCTGGCAAGGTTTTCATAATCCAGGGTTAATTCGCTCCGTTGCTCCGACAGGAAAAGCTCATAAGTTATCTGACGTTGCACATACAAATTGGCTTTGTTGTACCCCACATTGGTCTCTGTCACGGCCAAAATATCCTGGTTGGCGGGGGCAGATAAACGGCCGTTCCAGTTCACCTCTTGCAAGACGGCAGAAACGGCCGAATCGCGGCTGTAGAGCATTAAATGTTTCTCTTGTAATGCCTGGAACATCGTCTCGATAAATGTTTTGGGGTTAATCGTGTGGAACTCTGTCTCCAGGCGGGTGCGAATGGCGGCGGCAAAGGTGGCAAAAAAGGCTTTGCGGTCAAATATCCAGCTATCAGCATACGCCCCATTGGGTGGCCCCCAGGCAGTTTGTAAGGTGGGCAGAATGTTTTGGGTATCCAATGTCACCCCACCCTCCTCAATCACAACCGGCCCGGTGGTTTGTAATAACAGCCGCAAAAATTGCTGGTCAAAGGCGATGACCCCATCTGCTTCAGGGACATTTTGCCCATAACTGTACAAACGAATGGCCGTTTCGGCTGAGGTGGGGAAATCGGGCCAATAGTTGGCATCGCGGAAGAAAAAGAGGTCTAACTGCATAAAGTCGCGGTAAGGTTGGGGTGGGTCGCCGTAAGGTTTGTTTTGCCAATCATCCAAAAAGTTGGCATCGTCAAACTGCATATCCAGGATTCGGCCGTTTTCCACCACCACCATTCCCGCCCCAGTAATAAACCCGCCGGTCGGCCGTAATTCATCCTCATTTTGCGCCAGCAACAAGTAGCGGCGCGGGCCATTGCTGCCCAGAAATTGGGGTAACACCAGGGAAAACTTCAAACCATCCTGCGCCAGTGGTAACAACGGGTCTATCTGGGACAACAAGGTTTGTACTCGCCAGTTCAACTCATGGCCGTTTCCCAACGCCTGCCGTGCCACCAGCAATCGCTCCAGGGCCAGGTTAGCTTGAATCAGGTCTGGTTGAGCCGCCTGCAAAATAGCCACCAACTCTGGCAGGCGTGAGGTGGTAGAGGTTTCATCCTGTAACAAGGTTAAAGCAGGTTTGAGGCCACGAAAGGCATAAACGGCCGTTGCGCTCCCCTCTTCCGCCATTTGCAACAACGTGGGGGCCGCTGCCACAGTTGGGCCGATACGAGGCACCCATTCAAGATAGGGCAGGAGCGGCAAAAAAATGTCTACCTCTGCCCGAATGGTCATCACGTCCTGGCGCACCCCCAAAACCAATGCCTCGGCGGCGGCTGGCTGCACATTTGTCACCCCGTTTGCCAGCAACCCTTCCACTGCTGCCTGCCGCCCTAACAAGGATTGGGTCGCCTGGGCCACCCGCCACCCTTTCCACCCGACCCCGGCCAGCAATAACAGCCCCGCCAACAAGAAAAACGGCCACACGGGCGGATAACCTGCTTTTTTTGCTGAAATCACACCTTTTTGCATGGCTCTA
>CAZPEJ010000100.1:0-11616 GCA_964585465.1 uncultured Ardenticatenaceae bacterium | reverse complement strand
TAAAACCTATGGCAAAACTACTTTATGGTGAACGAATTGGTAAAACAGCACAACTGACACTGGGTTGTTCGGCCGTTATTTTTGACGAACCCCGGCAGAGGGTTTTACTCACCCGCCGTACCGATAACGGGTTGTGGTGTTTGCCCGGTGGGCACGCTGAAGCGGGTGAGACGGTGACCGAAGCTTGTTTGCGCGAGTTGTGGGAAGAAACGGGTTTAGAAGGGCAGGTGGTACGCTTGATTGGGGTGTATAGCAACCCACACCGCATTATTGAATATGCTGACGGCAACCGTAAACATTTTATCTCGCTCAATTTTGAGACCCAAATCACCGGTGGTCAGTTGGGCTTGAGTAATGAAACCAGTGAAGTGGGTTATTTTACCCCGGCCGAAATTGAACAGATGGCGTTGATGGAACACCACCGCGAACGGGTTACTGACGCATTTGCCGGGGAAATTACGACTTTCGTCCGTTGACCGTTTCTGAGGATTTGCCGTAACTTGTAAGTAACTATACGGCATAAGGCCATACATTGACAGTCTGCTAAAGGAGATTAGAGATTAGAGATTTGTTCATCATCAATCTCTAATCTCAATAAAATTGTTAGGTTCTTTGGGAACTCAGGGGGTTGATAACCAATGAAACGTGAAACGTAAAACGTGAAACGTGAAATTTCTCTGGTCACGTTTTACGTTTCACGGCAAACCCCACAAAGTCCGAAAGACCCAATTGTTAGTTTATGCCCTGTGTGAGTATATAAACCAAGATACCTGTTACAGACATGAAGATGCCTATGACAAACCCTACCTTTTCAATTGTTGCTCCGGTTCATAATGAAGAAAAAGTGCTGCACGAGTTACATCACCGTGTTTGTGAAGTGATGGAAAAGACGGGCCAATCCTGGGAGTTGGTGTTGGTGGATGATGGCAGCCGGGATAAATCGGCCGAAATTATTGCTGAATTACACCAAAAAGACCCCCGTGTAAAAGGAATCAGCCTCTCGCGCAACTTCCGTTTCCAAATTGCCGTAACGGCCGGTTTGGAACATGCTAGCGGAGACGCGGTCATCCTCATTGATGCAGATTTACAAGACCCGCCAGAGGTCATTTGGGAGATGATTAACAAGTGGCGGGAGGGGTATGATGTGGTGTATGGGGTGCGGGCTGACCGCGAAGGGGAAACCTGGTTCAAAAAGTTTACCGCCAAAGCGTTTTACCGCATCATCAACAAAATTACCAGTATTCACATTCCAGTGGACACGGGGGATTTTCGCCTGATGGATCGGAAGGTGGTAGATGGTATTTTGCAAATGCCGGAACGTAACCGCTTTTTGCGTGGCATGGTGAGTTGGGTGGGGTATAAACAAATTGGGGTGCATTACAAACGGCAGGCGCGGTATGCGGGTGAAACGAAGTTTACGGTGAGCCGGATGACCCGTTTTGCCATAGATGCGATTACCAGTTTTTCTTATTTCCCGCTACAACTGGCAACCTATTTGGGGTTTATTATCGCTATGTTGAGTGGTTTGGCGATTATTCTAGTCATATTTTTACGCCTGTTTGCCTCGTCGCAGGCGTTTTTTGGTCAGGCGACGACGCTGGTGGTGGTGTTGTTCCTGGGGGGGATTCAGTTGATTAGCCTGGGGATTATTGGGGAGTATTTGGGGCGAATTTATGACGAGGTGAAGAAACGGCCGTTATACCTGGCTACCCGTAAGTGGGGTTTCGACAAAACCTCCGCTTCGTCAAGCTGAGCGTAAAAACCTGGCAACACCCATTCCAACATGCCGTTACGCCTCAAAAATAGCCACCGCCCGCACCGGCGAGCCGGTACCTCCCCGTATTTTGAGCGGCAAGCCCACAAAACGAAACCGTCCCCGGCCGACTAACTGGTGTAAATTGATCAGGTTTTCATAATGGGTAAAACCCAACTCGCCACACACCTGATGCACTTGTTTGTTCGAGACGCGACGCACGCCTGGAGACATCGTTTCTACCCCAAACGCGGCAATTTTTTGGCTGCCCAACCAGTAAGCGGCCGCCACACTGATACCTGGGCCATTCCCCCAATCGGCCGTGCCAAAGGTGCGCCGGTAATGATCTGTATACAACAGTACCGTATCCCCCGGTTGAATCTCAAGAGATGTTTTGGCAAGGACATACTCCAAATCTGCCGGTTCAATCAATTGGCGCAACCCTTTCTGGGACAGGTCTAAACAGATGCCGGTTGTGTAGAACATGGTCAAGGGCATGGTATCAATGGATTGCCCGCGATATTGCCGCCCCATGTGGTTGAGCGCATCCACATGAGTGCCTGTGTGGTCGCCCCATGTCAAACGATTCACCGCCGGGGAGACCACCTGGCTGTCGCTCACACCGTCCCACGTTTCATGGGAGACGTGCATGGTAATTTCTACTTCGGGCAAACCGGGGAAAACGGGCATTCCAGAAAAAATTTCCTGGCTTAAATCAATGATTTCTGTCATAGGAGATTCTCTCGCGGATAAAACCGCTTCTGACGCGAAAAATGTCAACCCCACGTACTTGCTGTGTTTCTCCGGCCGGGTTGACCCAACGACGTTTCCAGCGCATGACACACCGTTCGCCAAAACCAAACACTTCTTCAATTTCAAGCCAGACTTGTGGAAGTTCGTGGAAGAAGTTTTGCCAGAATGTTGCAATGGTTTCTTTGCCTGAGTAGGGTGTGCCATCGTGGGTTGGGGTTTCAAAAACACAGTCGTCGCTGAGAAGTTTGAGGATGCCAGCTACGTCGTGCCGATTAAACGCTTCTGCGAATTTTAGGGCCGTGCGGGTTGATGCTTCCAGTTTAGCCATTCGAGCCGGACTCATGTGAACCTTCCTTTGATGTGGGTCTACCCACCCAGGCGAAACATCTCGGCCCCTTTTTCTGGCAGGCGGGTGAAGGAGGTGCGTAACTCGGAGTAACGGTCAGTCCGTTTGCCCCATACCCCGCCGATGAGTTGTTGTAATTCGGTATCGCTGGCTCCGTTTCGCAGGGGGGCGCGTAAATCGGTGCCGCGATGGGCAAAGAGGCAGGTGTAATACTCACCAGCACTGGAGAGGCGGGCACGGGTGCAGCCACCACAGAAGGGTTTGGAGACGGAGGCAATGACTCCAATTTCTCCTTTGCCGTCCAGATAGCGGTAACGGTTGGCAACTTCGCCCGGATAGTTGGGGGGAATTGGTTCTAATGGCATTTCCAGGTCTATGAGGCGCAAAATTTCATCGGCCGTTACGACTTCTTCTAATTGCCAATGGTTAAAGTTGCCTACGTCCATGTATTCGATAAATCGGACGATGTGGTTGGTGTCTTTGAAAAACCGGGCTAATTCGACCAGGGTGTGGTCGTTAACGCCTTTTCGCACCACACAGTTGAGTTTCATGGAACGGAAACCGGCAGATTCGGCCGTTTTAATGCCTTCTAATACACGTTCTACCGTCGAGCGACGGCCGTTCATCACCTGGAACACCTCGTTATCTAATGAGTCTAAACTGACCGTCAACCGTTGCAGCCCGGCCCGGCGCAAACTGTGGGCCATCTCTGCCAGGTAAAACCCATTGGTGGTCAGGGCAATATCTTCCACCCCAGGGATTTGTGCCAGAGCTGCAATAATGTCCAGTAAATCGGGGCGCAACAATGGCTCACCCCCGGTCAGGCGCAGCTTAGAAACACCCAGTTGCACAAACAGCCGTGCCAGGTGGGTGATTTCTGCTACGCTCAACAGTTCGTGATTGTTGAGGAATTTATAATTGGCATGGAATACCTCGGCTGGCATACAGTAGGGGCAGCGAAAATTACATTTATCAATGACAGAGATTCGCAAATCACGAATCGGACGGCCGAATTTGTCTACAATTTTGTTTTCCATGAAGTTGTGTGGTTCCTCTGAATGGTTACTTTTGTCATAGTGCGATCCCTTTGGGGATGTACAAGAAAATTTATCGGAAATAAAGTTTCTCGCGCAGCGTTGTCGCGGGTTTTTCGCCTCTGCGTCTCTGCGCGACATAAAATTAAGGGGTTTTTGGATTTTGTGGAGTTTGCCGTGAAACGTAAACCGTGAAATCTCTCTGGTCACGTTTTACGTTTCACATTTCATTGGTTGTCAACCCCCTGAGTTCCCAAAGAACCAATGTATATTTTCAGAAACATCGTATGTCTTAACAGTTGACTAAATTTAACGCCCCTTCTCTTACATGTCAAAGGATTTTTATGATATTTTTCTGTTTTATTAACATTTTCTGTGGTGAGAAGCATTGAACTCGAAATTGGGAGAGGGGGTTAACCACGAATGGTACGGATGGGAGGGATGAACACGGATTTTGAGGAGCGGGGGGCGAAAGGCGAGGGGCGAAAGGTGAAAAGCGAAGGGCGAAGAGCGAGAAGCGAAACTCAAAACTCGAAACTCGAAACTCAAACCGTAGGTTAATCATCAGATTCTCAGCCTGTCAAACAGAATTTTAGCGGTATAATGCCTTTTTTAAGACAATGTGTCATTAAACACCTTTGACAAAGGAGTACGACGTGTATCGTTCAGGACGTTCAATTTTGCCCACCTGGCTCAGTTTTGCCATTTCAGTGGCTTTTGCATTTTCCAGTGTGGCAGTAATCTTTTTTGCTTATTTGACGGCACGGATTGTGTGGAATCGGCCGTTAAACCCCATCGAAGAAGCGGCCGTTGAAGTCGCCAGTGTGGATTTGGAACTTGACCAGAGTGGGGCATTGCTGGCTCCCACCTTTGTGCCGGGGTTGCCCACACCCACCTTGTTTCCCACTCCTGAACCCTGGTCGGGGGAAGATCGGGTCAACATCTTGTTAATGGGCATAGACCGTCGGCCGGGAGAGGCTTTTGTCTCCCGCACTGACTCCATGATGATTATTTCCATTAACCCACAAGATGAAACCATCTCTATTTTGTCCATTCCCCGCGACCTGTATGTGGTGATTCCGGGGCGGGGGCGAGACCGCATTAACACCGCATTTGTTTATGGGGCAAATGGGAATGACCCGTTAGGTGGGGCTATTTTATCCATGCTCACCGTTGAATATAACCTGGGTGTGCCCATCAACCATTACATTTTGGTGGATTTTAGTGCGGTCATTAAGGGGGTGGATGCTTTAGGCGGGATTGATGTGTATGTGCCACGCGAAATTAACGACCCCACCTATCCCAGCATGGATTATGGGTATGATCCGTTATACATTCCGGCCGGGCAACAACATTTTGATGGGGTGCTGGCCCTGAAGTATGCCCGCACTCGCCATGTGGATAATGATTTCGGCCGGGCAGCACGGCAGCAACAGTTGATGCTGGCAGCCCGCGACAAAGCAATCGCTTTGGGGATTAGTGGGTTATTGCTGCGTGCGCCAGAGTTGTATAACCAGTTGGAGACTGGGGTGCGTACTGATTTGAGTCTGGAGCAAATTGTCAGTCTGGCGCGGATTGCAACAGACATTCCTGCGGAAAATGTGCAAAGTGATGTGTTGGATTATGATTATGTGAGTAGTTATACCACCGAGGGCGGGGCGCAAGTATTGATTTTGCAAAATGATAAAGCGGCCGTTTTGATTGAACAGCTGTTTTATGACAAATAAAGAATGAACAGGGAAACGTTTAGGGAACGAGTTACAAAAACTCCGCTGCTCATGGATGGGGCGATGGGAACGGCACTGCACGGGAAGGGGGTGCCGATGGATCACTGTTTTGATGCCATCAATTGTGAAAACCCGGCCCTGGTAGCAGAAATTCATCGCGGTTATATTGAAGCGGGTGCCGATGTGATTGAAACCAACAGTTTTGGGGCCAACCGTTTTAAGCTGGCTGATTATGGTTTACAAAACAGTGTGGTTTTGATCAATGAAACGGCCGTTTCCATTGCTCGTCGGGTGATTGAAAGTTCCTACAAACCGGTATGGCTGGCGGGTTCAGTTGGGCCACTGGGGGCACGGCTGGCTCCGTTGGGGCGTGTTTCGCAGGAGACAGCCCAGGCCGCTTTTGCCGAACAGATGGCTGCCCTGGCGGCGGCCGGGGTAGATTTGTTAATTCTGGAAACCATGTCTGACATCAAAGAAATGGAAACGGCCGTTGCAGCCGCCCGTTCCGTTGCCCCCCACCTGCCCGTCATCGCCCAAATGACCTTCACCCGCGACGACCGCACCCTGCTCGGTTACACCCCCGATACCGTAGCCCGCAAACTGGCGGCCTTAGATGTAGATGCCATTGGGGTGAATTGCAGCGGCGGCCCGGCCCAGGTGTTGCGCCTGTTGGCCGTGATGCACCAGGTAGCCCCCGACAAACCCCTGACCGCTTCGCCCAACGCGGGCTGGCCGGAGCAGTCGGAAGGGGGGCGTTTGTTGTATCCGGCTACCCCGGCATATTTTGGTGAATATGCCCGTTCTTTTGTGGCGGCCGGAGCGTGTTTAGTGGGTGGTTGTTGTGGCACAACGGCCGTTCACATTGCCGCCATGCGCCGCGCCCTCGATCAACCAGCCCCCATTGTTCACCCTCTGCCCCCTGTCCACCTGGTTACTCATGAAGAAAAATTATCGGCCGTGATGGATCCCCCCACCCGGCTGGCTCAATACCTGGCGGAACAGAAATTTGTGATTACGGTAGAGATGAGTCCGCCACGAGGTATCACCAGCCAACGCCTGCTGGAAGGGGCGCGAATGCTCAAGGAGGCCGGGGCCAACCTGCTCAACATTGCCGATAGCCCCCTGGCGCGGATGCACATGAGTGCCTGGGCAGCCGCTTATCTGGTGCAAAAAGAGGTGGGTTTGGAAACGGTGCTGCATTTTCCCACACGCGGACGTAACCTGCTGCGGGTGCAAGGGGATTTGTTGGCCGCTTATGCTATGGGCATTCGTAACCTGTTTGTGGTGATGGGTGATCCGGCGCGGATTGGGGATTACCCAGAGGCCACCGACATCAATGATATTGTGCCGACGGGGTTGGTGCAGTTGATTAAACAGCAATTTAACGCCGGGGTGGACAAAGCCGGGCAATCTATTGATTCTCCCACCAACTTTATGGTGGGGTGTGCCCTGAACCTGACCCCGGCCGACGCAGAACGGGAGTTGAAGCTGTTACGCAAGAAGGTACAGAGTGGGGCGGATTTTGCCCTGACACAACCCGTTTTTGACCCGGTGGCTGCCAAACTGTTTATCGAGCGGTATGAAGAAAGTTACGGCGAACCTATCATTCCTGTTTTAGCGGGAGTACGGCCGTTATTTAACAGTCGCAACGCAGAATTTTTGCATAACGAAGTGCCAGGGGTTTTCATCCCAGACTACTTGCGAGAGCGAATGCGCCAGAGTGACCACCCGCAACAGGAAGGGGTGCAAATTGCCCAAGAGATTTTGCAAGCCATACGGCCGTTTGTACAAGGGGTGTATTTGCAACCGGGATTCGGCCGTTATGATCTGGTTGCCGATGTATTGGACGTGTTGCACGAAACTTGATTTGATGATTTTATGTCGTTCCACTTACCCCCACGAGAAGCCTGGTCAGGCCTGATACGAGATTATTTGCTCATTGTGCTGGGAACGGCCGTTCAAGCCCTTGCCATGCACTTTTTCTACATCCCCGGCCAACTGGCGGCGGGTGGCCTGAGTGGTACCGCCCAAATCATCCACAACTTCACCGGTTGGCCCATCGGCACCATGGTTTACATCGGCAATATCCCCCTCTTTTTCCTGGGCTGGAAGTTTCTGGGTGGTCGCCGTTTTCTGGCCCGTACCATCTTTGCCTCCACCTGTTACTCCTTTTTCCTCGACACCTTTCCCCTGGTTCTCCCCACCGACGGCCTGACACACGACTTTTTGCTCAACGCCTTTTTTGGTGGTGTTGTGGGCGGGCTGGGAGCCGGGCTGGTCTTCCGCGCCAAAGCCACCACTGGCGGCACAGACATTCTGGCCCGACTGTTAGATCGCCGTTTGGGCATCCCCCTCTCCCAAAGTTATCTCTACACCGATGGCCTGGTTGTATTTTTATCTGGTCTGGTTTTCACCTGGGAACATGCTTTGTATGCGGTGATCGCCCTGTACATCGGCGGCACCGCTACTGAACTTTTCTCTGAAGGGGCTAATGTGGTGCGAGTGGCTACCATCATAACGGCCGAACCTGAAAAAGTGGCCCAATCCATCATGGCTGATTTGCAGCGTGGGGTCACGAACTGGACAGGCCAGGGCATGTACACCGGACAACCCAAACATATCCTCTTTTGTGTGGTCAGCCGGGCCGAAATTAACCCCCTCAAAACCATCATCCATGAAGCAGACCCCAAAGCCTTTGTGGTGATTGGGCAGGCGCACGAAGTGTTAGGTGAAGGGTTTAAGGCGTTACAAGAGTCGTAACTTTCCTGGCTGACTAAAAAATTCACGGACGTTTTGCTCCGTTAATCGGCCGTTTCCAGTACAAATAAAACTTAAATCTTATACCTTGAAACTGTCAACTCACTTATTGGCTTAAGCTACTGAGTTGGGTAACATTGCCCTATTATTTAAGGATTTCGGCTCTGTCTTTTATGCGTTATTTAAGCATTCGCTCCAAACTAATTGCCCCATTCCTGTTTCTTATTATTCTGGCATTAGGGATGTTGTTGCCCGGAACTGGTTTGTTGGTCAGCCGCCGCATTGAAGCAGAAGCCGACCGCCGCCTCGGTTTAATTGCTCATTCCGTCACCTTGTTATTGGAAGATTCAGAACAAGAAGCGTTATTCAGTGCCCAATTTGTTGCCAATTTGCCCCAAACCCGCCTATCCAATAACGACCCGGCCGCTTTGCAAGCCATTTTGGAATTACAAAAGGCAACCCTGGAACTGCAAGAACTCAGCTATTATGCCCCCGATTACCAACCCGGCGATTTACCGTTGTATTATGGTGGCCCGGCCGTTACCAGACGATTACAAACCAATCAACAAATCATTCAAACCCGCAACGGATTACTGCAATACGTCATTCAAACGGGTTCACCCGCCAGCGGCATCGCCATTGCACCACAATCGGCCCAAATTATTGGCGTAGCGGCCGTTCATTCCCCCGAAGACATCACTCAACCCATGGGCCTGGTGGTGGCTGTTTTTTACGTAGACCAGGAGTTTATGCAAAGAATTGGCAGCATTGTGGGGGCCGACGTAGCGGTCTTTGCGGAAAACGCCGTTGTGGCTGCCACTGTAGATGCGGAAAGTGACCTGGGTCAACTCCTGCAACAACAATTTGCCACCGCCAACAACAACCCAACGGGACAAAACCTTGTTTATGGGCAGGGGATTCAGGCGCGTATGCTGGCGAAACCGTTGATTCTAAATGGTCAACTTCAAGCCACCCAAGTCATTGTTCAACCGGTACAACAACTTTTTACCATCCAACAGGATATTCAAAACATCCTGGTAGGTTTCGGGTTGGTGGTAGCTGTGATTAGCCTGATGTTTGCCCTTTTTGCCGTCATCAGCTTTTCCCGTCCCATCGAAAAGATGCTGGCAGCCACCCGTGCTATTAGCCAGGGGAATTTGAATCAGCGGGTGGATGTGGCCTACATCTTTATGCGGGATGAAATGAGCGAACTGGCCGACCATTTTAACCAGATGACCGAACGTTTGCAGGCTCTTTATGCTGGTTTGGAGGAGCGGGTGCTGGAACGCACCCACGACTTGGAACAGGCGTTACGGCAACTAGCAATGGCCCGTGATGAAGCAATGGAAGCCAGCCAGGCCAAAAGCTCTTTTCTGGCAAACATGAGCCATGAATTACGCACGCCGTTAAACGCCATTATTGGGTACAGCGAAATGTTACAAGAGGAAGCGGCGGAGATGGCGCACGCGGGGATGGCGGCCGATTTGCAAAAGATTCTGCAAGCCGGGCGGCACCTATTACAACTGATCAATGATGTATTGGACATCTCCAAGATTGAAGCGGGCAAGATGAAGGTGTTTTTGGAGGAGTTTGACGTTTTTATGATGGTGATCAGTTCTGTTGATACCATTCAACTGCTGGTTGAGAAAAATGGGAACAATTTGGAGATTGATTGTGCGGAAGATATTGGTTTGATGTATTCCGACCTGACCAAAGTGCGGCAAATTCTTTTTAATTTGTTGAGTAATGCAGCCAAGTTTACGGAGAGGGGGAGTATTCGCCTGGCGGTGGAACGGGAAACGGCCGATTCCACCGACTTCTTCCGTTTTTCTGTCACCGACACCGGCATTGGCATGAACCCCGAACAACTGAAAGGGCTGTTCCAGGTGTTTACCCAGGGCGACGTGTCCACCACCCGCAAGTATGGCGGCACCGGGTTGGGGCTGGCCCTGACCAGACGTTTTTGCCAGATGTTAGGCGGGGAAATCAGCGTTACCAGTGAGTTGGGCAAGGGCACCCGTTTTGTGGTAACGCTGCCCGTTGTGACGGTTGAAAACAAAGCAGAAGAAAATACAACAGGTCACCACCTGCGAGAAGGGGTTGATATTCCCTTAAACAGCACTGTTTTGTTGATAGACGACGACCCGGCCACTGTGGAGTTTTTGCAGCAGCCGTTGGTACAAAACGGGTATGTGGTGCATGTCGCTCGCAACGGGGTCGAAGGCATTCAGATGGCCAAACAGTTGCGCCCCAATGTCATTACCCTGGATGTCATTTTGCCCGACATGGATGGTTGGGCGGTGTTGTCGGCCTTAAAAGGGGATGGGGAAACGGCCGATATTCCCGTCATTGTCATCAGCATCTTAAATGATCTGAATACCGGGTTCGCTCTGGGAGCAGCCGATTACCTGGTAAAACCTATTGAACGCGACCGCCTGCTTCACTTGCTGCGCCGCTACCGACAAGAAGGGGTGTATGATGTGTTGGTGGTGGAAGATGATGCCACCACCCGCGAGATGGTGCGAGCCATGTTGGAAAAAGATGGTTGGAGCGTCACAACGGCCGAAAACGGCCGATTTGGTTTAGAGCAGGTACAACGACATAAACCCTCTGCCATTATCCTCGATTTAATGATGCCCGAAATGGACGGTTTCCAATTTGTTACCGAACTACGCACCAGAGAAGATTGGCGCGATATTCCGGTGATTGTGGTGACAGCCAAAGACATTACCGATGAAGATCGGGCGCGATTGAATGGGCATGTTGAAAAAACATTACAAAAAGGGGCCTACTCACGCCATGAGTTATTAGGCCAGGTGAGTCAATTTGTCTGGCAATACACCCAGCAGCAATCGGGCATCAAATAAACAACAAAGGGTCTTTCGGGTTTTGTGGGGTTTGTCGTGAAACGTGAAACGTGACGAGAGAAATTTCACGTTTCACGTTTCATTTTTCTTTGCGCCCTTTGCGGTGAATCGTTACACGGAGGATTTATGAAGAGAAATTGGCGGTTATTCTTTTTATTGTTTATCCCGGTTTTGATGATTGCGCCACTGGTTGGGGCTAAACCCGCCCAACAATTTGCTGATCCCGTTGAGCAGGGGCGTTATCTGGTACAGGTGGCAGGTTGTGTGGGTTGCCACACCCCCTACGCAGATGCGGCCGTTTTGCAAATTGACGAAAGCCGACTTTTTGCTGGCGGTAACCCCTTTCCGCTTGGCCCGGCCGGTATTGTGTATACCTCTA
>CAZPEJ010000099.1:0-11623 GCA_964585465.1 uncultured Ardenticatenaceae bacterium | reverse complement strand
GAGATTGGAGATTAGAGATTGGCCAATCTCTAATCCCTAATCTCCAATCTCACAATAAAAACGTCAATTTGTGCCCTTTTTACTGAACAACGCCCTGTGAACAGGGTTTAGGGTGTGGTTGTTTGTTGGTTACGATAACAAGGCTTTTAGGGCGGCGGCGGTGTGGTGAACGGCCGTTTCTACTGCCTGTGTCAACCCTTTGCCGACCCCTAACTCGGCGGGTTGGATGCCAATCAAGGCCACCTCGCACCCCAATTCGTTGGTCAGGAAACGAGAAAGCAAATAAAGCGGCAGGGTGTGGGTGCTGGCAGAGAGGCCAGCTGTTTCTTGCCAGGGCAACCATCGCACACTCCCTGGGATTTCGCCCAGTTGTGCCGCGTCTACCAACAACACCAGGTCGGGGGCATATCGCCGAATTAGTCCGGTGTAGTTTTCGGGTGCGCTGCCAGCTTTGATAACCAGCAGCGATGATTTTGCCAGGGGTTGTAGCTGTTCGGCGATGGCGATACCTGCCGCGTCGTCACTGCGTAGTTCGTGCCCAATACCTACAACGGCCGTTCGTAGCTCAGGACACTGTTTTTTCTGTCTCAAGGTCTGCAACAGGTGGCTGAGTGAGTTTTCCCAAGAGTTCGGCAACATATGTTTCCTCCCCATAATAGACGGTAAAAGGTTCTTTGTTTTGTGATGCCATCTCCCACTCTTGTGGCGACATCTCCAGGCATTCAAAACGGCAATTTTGCACACATTGGGCGCAGTAAACACATCGGTCGGCGTGATACCGCATCACAAACCGTTTGTTTTTCTGATCCAGCGTAATCAGTTCCAGGGCATCGGCCGGGCACTCTTTATTGCACAGGCAACAGCCGGTACACTTTTCTGGGTGCCAATGCAGCTTGCCACGAAACCGTTCTGGGGCTTCGTGTCGCTCAAACGGGTAAGTTTGTGTCACTGGCTGGCTAAATAACGAGCGCAAAATATCGCTCAACATGGTGATTAGTTTCATGGTTTTCTTAAAGGTTCAGGATGCGTCAAACCTGTTCTATGGCGTATTCAGCGTTTCTTACGCAATACACCGCACGTTTTTCACAACCGCCACAATATGATAACGATCCATTGCCCCAGCACCGCCATCGCCCCTACACGCCACCATAACCCAACGGTTTGGTCAATTCGCAGGCGGGTGAGCAGGGCGTGGAGGGCTATCATAAGGGAGAGGAGAACGGCCGTTTTCCAGGCGAAGGCGATAGGGTTTGCCACACCGCCCATGTAAAAACCAGCTATCAGGGTTAAACCCACTACCAGTTCCACCCCCTTGCCCAATTTGAACAACGCCAACCCCCGGCCGCTATACTCGGTCAACGCACCCGCTACAATCTCTGTTTCCGCTTCTGGCGCGTCGAAGGGGGGCATCTCCAGTTTACCCATCAGCCCCACCAAAGCCACCACAAACCCAATCGGTTGGCTAAACAACACCCAATTGACCTGGCAACAAACCATCACCTGGTTGATTTGCCAGCTTTGCGCCACAATGGCCGGGCCAATCAAAGCCAGCAAAAAAGGGGCTTCGTAAGCAAACAACTGGGTCAACGTTCGCACTGCCCCCACCAGAGAGAAACGGTTGTTTGTGTTGGCCCCTGCCACTCCCAGGCACAGGGTGAGCAACCCCAGCAAGTACAGGGTGACGATGAGGTCACCAGGAAAGCTGAAAGAGGTGGGCAAACCAAAAACGGGGGTGTATAAAGCGGCCGTTAAAGCCCCTGCCAGCCCCACAATTGGCAACCCTACAAACAAAACCGGATTAACCCCTTCTGGGATAACCTCCTCCTTACTCAGCAGCTTAACAATATCCGCTACCGGTTGGAACCAACGCGGCCCCAGCCGATTTTGCAGCCGGGCAATGAGTTTGCGGTCTATCCACTCATAAACCAGCCCGGCCAGCAACAAGGAAAGGCCACCAGGAAAAAATAAAAGGGTGATAACATCATTCATCGTTTTGTATCACGGCCCAGGAGACTAGCAGTTTGTCGGAAAAGTCTCGATGGAACGCGGATGACGCGGATTTTTTTCTCTGGTCTTATCCGCGTGACCCGCGTGTTATTCTGCCGTTCTCCGACAGGTTGTTAGAGACAACTCAATCTCCAATCTCTAATCTCCCAATTTACCTCTGACTCAACCCATAATACTCAATGCCATAAAGCCGCAGTTTTTCCCATGTCCAATGATCGTGGTTTTCTTTTGTTTGGATGATGACACTACGGTCATTGCAGGAGAAACAGGCATCAATTCCTGCCAACAGCATGGGCACATCTGCCAGGTGATGACCAATTGCCAACGTTAAAACGGAGGCCATGTTGCAACTGGTGGGGGGGCGGATGTGGATTCGTTCGGGCATTTCGCCGCCATTGCTTTGGATGAAGTAGAACAGTTCACCGCGTGGGGCCTCGACCCGGCTGATAGCTTCGCCGGGTTTGATTTTGCGCGGCATTCGTTTGACAACCAGTTCACCAGGAGGAAGATGCTCCATGATATGGCGAATGATGCGATAACTCTCAAACAACTCTTTTAACCGCACCACAAATCGTTCTTCCAGGTCGCCGCGTTGCCCCGTGACCAGGTTGACCGGGAATTGGGCATAGGCGGCGTAAGGGGCTTCCTGGCGAATATCGCGGGATAAACCAGAGGCGCGGGCGGTTGGGCCAACGGTGCCTAATGCCTGGGCTGTTTCGGCCGTCATGACCCCGATGTTGCGGGTGCGTTGCAGAAAGTTGGCATCGCTGGTTACAACGTGCAGGTAGCGATGGGTACGCTCCTCTAGATAGTCAAGACCCTGACGAATGCTCTCAACCTGTTTTTCACCCATATCAAATTTGACACCCCCCAAAACGTTGGCGGAGTAATGAACTCGATTGCCGGAGAGTGTTTCCAGGATGTCCATGACCGTTTCCCGGTCGCGCCAGGAGTACATAAAGAGGGTATCGAACCCGGCCTGATGGGCTGCCACCCCTAACCAGAGGAAGTGGCTATGGATACGTTCCAACTCGGCGACCAGTTCGCGGATGGCCTGGGCGCGTGGTGGGGCTTCTACCCCGGCCAGTTGCTCTACACCCAGGCAGTAGGCGGTGGCGTGGATGTGGGAGCAGATGCCACAGACACGTTCTAGCAGGTACAGGTTTTGTACCCAGTTGCGCGACTCTACCCCTTTTTCGATGCCGCGATGGGCGTATCCCAGGCGTACAGAGGCATGGGTGACAATCTCGCCATCTACGGTGAACTCAAAATGGCCGGGTTCTTTGAGGGCAGGGTGTTGGGGGCCGATGGGGATGATAAATTTTTCTAATGCTGAAGTATGTTCTGAGGTGTGCATAACATTTTAGCTCTTTTGTATTTGAAAATCTTTCCGCAAGGGGTACACACCTTGTGGCCATTCATCGGGCAGGTAGAGGTGGCTGTTGTCTGGGGTGTCGGGTATCTGGATGCCAAACATTTCGATGAGTTCTCGTTCGTAGATGGTGGCGGAGGGGATGATGGCGCAAATGGAGGGCAAAACGGCCGTTTCTCTTTCCACCTTTACCCGTACTGTCAATACACGCGGCCCGGCACAAAAGTGATACAACACCTCTAATTGCCCGGCCTGCACCCCTAAATCTAGACCGGTTATTGATAACAGGTATGCCTGATTCATCTGGTGTAACGTCTGGATAACAGGCAGCAGGTTTGCCAGTTCCACTTGCACATTTACCCGATTGGGGGTGGGGTGGGTGGCTTCTTTCAGGTAAGGGCCAAGCCGCAAAACGGCCGTTTCTAAAAAATGTTCATGGGGTAATACACTCGTTAACATACAATCTCCCATCATAACCAGCGTCGCCAGACAAAAACCAGAGCCACCACCAGCGCAGAAACGGCCGAAATTGCCATGAGCAGGTGAAAGGCATAAACTGATTCTTGAAAAGGTAGCTGGACATTCATGCCATAAATGCTGGCAACCAGGGTGGGTAGAGCCAGGACAATGGTAACGGCGGCTAAAAACTCCATCACCACATTCAAATTATTGGAAATGATAGAGGCAAACGCATCCATCATCTGACTGAGGATATTTTCCGCAATGGTCACCATCTCCACCGCCTGATGGTGTTCAATAAAAACATCTTCTAACAACTCCTGTTCTGCCTCGTCCAGGTGAAACCATTGGCTTTTTTGTAACCGCTCCATCAATAACTCATTTGAGCACAACCCGGTGGTGAAATAAACCAAAGATTTCTGGTATTTGAGTAGCTCCAATACCTCCTTGTTGCGGGTAGAGGCTTGTAATCGGTCTTCTAGCGTTTCAACCGTGTGGTTGATGTGTTGTAAATAGCTTAAATACGCTGATGCGTTTGCCATCAAAAGCTGCAAAATGAACTGGTTGTGGTTGGTGGGGCGGGGGTGCATGTTGCTTAGCTGTTCCACCGTCTTGGTAGCGGCCATACAAACTGTTACCACTCGTTCGGGGGTGAGAATAATGCCAAAAGGAAGCGTGCTGTAGGGAATATCGGCCGTTTTCCCCTGAAAATGGGGTACTCGCACAATAATTAACGTCTGCCCATCCTCCCGCTCCATGCGGGCGCGTTCGTCCCTATCCAGGCAGTGGGTGACGAAGCTGAGGGGAATACCCCATTCGCGCTGCAAACGGCCGATTTCCTCCGGTTTAGGGGCTGTGATGTGTACCCAGGAGAGAGGAGAAACGGCCGCTTCTCTGCTACCAAACGGATACTCCCGCACGGCGACAAGGTGATTCATGCCACCCCCCCTTCGGGCAAAACAACCGGCGATTCCTGAATGGGTTGACCCGCCTGCAAACTTTGTAACAACTTCACCACCCCGTCAATAATCGCCTCCGGCCGGGGTGGGCAACCCGGCACATACACATTCACCGGAATCACCCCATCAATATGCCCCACCACGTTGTAACACCCCTGGAATACCCCACCAGAAATGGCACAAGAACCCACCGCTACCACAAACTTAGGTTCTGGCATCTGGTCATAAATACGCCGCAACCGTTCCTTCGACTGCAACGTCACCGGCCCGGTACAAATCAACACATCTGCATGACGTGGACTGCCCTGCAACTTCACCCCCAGCCGCTCCAGGTCATAACGCGGGGTTAAGGTGGCTAAAATCTCAATATCGCAGCCATTACAAGAGCCACTGTTGTAATGAATGACCCAGGGAGAATTAACCCGCGCCCAGGTTTTGATACGTTCCAGGGCAGTTCGCCATGTTTCAGATAGATGGTTTATCATCTTTCAGATTACCTTTTTCAGGGGTTGTCCCTGAAAACTGCTCAATTGAGCAAAAATCCACGTTGCTCCGTTTTATTCGTCACGGCAGTTAAAACTGCACCAACCGGTGCAAAGTCGGCCTGCGCCGACTGGGAATAAACCACAAAATTCCTTTCCCCAGTCCACGAAGGTGGACTTTGCAGGCAATGTTTATTGCTAGTTGCTGCGATTTTAATCGCCCGACCTGAAACAGTTATCCGCCTTCCATACCCCGATTCCGCCAGGCATTCACCAGCGACAAAATGCCGGTAAGGATGAAGGGAGAGCCATAAACAAACGCGGTCATCAGGTGGTTTTCTTTGGCGGTGGTATAAACAATGATGCTAATACCGAGGCCACAAACCGTTGCCACCACCCCACCCGCTGCCTCCCAACGAGCCGACGCAAATAACAAACTCCCGGTTGCCACCAGCAGTAATATAAACAACACAGTGGTGTCGGCTCTGACACTTCCGGCGATTAACCCCAGGAAGAGGTCACCTGTGACCACGCTGAGGTAAACCACACCCGTCACCAGGGCCAATAACTCAAATCCTTTTACCAACAAGTGAAATTCATCAAAATGATTCGATGGTTGTATTGAGTGCCTCATGGGATGCCTCCTTCTTTAGGAGACCTGCGACGTTTCCACAGATTAAAACATCGCAGGTCTGAACAATTAACAACTAACCTAGAATCAAAGCGAACAAGGCCAGCAACAGACCAGCCAGATATAACAAGCTGATGGGTGAAAAGGTGCTGCTGCCTAACATCAACACACCCAGGTGCAAAATGGCAAAAAAGAGGGCAATGAGGAAAAACGGCCGATAACCGGGAACGGCCGTTCCGGGTTTTACCTCCTCTCCACTGCCATAGGTGCTGGACTTGGCTGCACTGGGGTGGTGCGGAGCCAACCCCCGGCCAATACCCGATAAAATGCCCACCAGCAGCAAATAAATTAAAAAAGCAATCGGCGGAAGTAACAAGCTCATCACACTTCATCCCCAATCATTGTGTCAAAACCAGTAACGAAAACTGCTTCTCCAAAGCCATTGCCGCCGGTTCGGCCAACCATTGACCCAGGCCGGGCCAGAACCCCAGCAGCAAAACGGCCGTTCCCAACACCACCACCGGCAACACCACACTCATCGGCAGGGGGCGGGCCGCTGCCAGGGCGGCGGCAGGTGGCCGCCGATACATCATATTCACCAGAGGGGCATAATAAACCAGCGACAAAACAGAATTGAGGGCAGCAAAAACCGCCAGGGCAATCAGGGAACTGTTTAAGGTGGCAACCCCGGCAGTCAAAATTTGCCACTTGGACATAAATCCAGCCAGCGGCGGCAGCCCGGCCAGCCCCAACAACGCCAGCGTTAAAGCCAACGCCACCACCGGATATTGCCGGGCAACTCCCGCCAGGTCATCCCGCGTCATGGGGGAAACATGCAGGTGTGAATGGTCGCCAGATGTTTGTTTGCCAACCATCAATGCCCCAACCGCCAGAAAAGCTAACCCTTTCATGATGGCATGGGTCAGCAGGTGGAAAAAACTGCCTTGCGCCCCGGCCGTTTGCCCACTGTAAAAGGTGATACCCAGACCCAACAGGATATAACCCATGTGGCTAAGGCTGGAAAAAGCCAGCAACCGTTTTACCTGCGTTTGGCGCAAGGCCAGCAGATTGCCCAGTAGCATGTTGGCCGCCGCAAAAACGAGCAACAAGGTGCCAAAAACGGCCGAATCTGCCACCCCTCCCACCACTCGCAACATTGCCACCAGCCCCACCTCAATCACAACCCCCGATAACATGGCACTGATGCCACTGGGAGCCTGGGCATGGGCATCCGGCAGCCAGGTGTGTAAGGGCACCAGGGCCGCTTTGACCCCAAAACCAATCACAAAAAGAGCCATAGCAGCCAATGTGGCCAGACGGCAAGACGGCCAGACAGCAGACGCAGGGCACGAGGTAACTAGAACGTTTTTGATTTCCGCCAATTCCAAAGTGCCTGTTTGCGCCAGCAAGAGGGCAATGCCGATTAACACCAGCACCGAACCCGTTGCACTTTGCACCAGGTACTTCACCCCGGCTTCCAGCGAAGCGGGCTGTTCCCGATAAAAGGCCACCAGCAGATAGGAAGTAACAGCCATCGCTTCAAACCATAACCACAAATTAAACAAATCGGCCGCGCTTGCCAGCCCCATCATCACCCCGGCCAGAGCCAACAGCATGGCGTAATACTTCGACTCACCCGTTTCTCCTGCCATGTAAGAGATGGAGAAAATGGTCACCAATGTGGTTAACAGCAGCACAACGGCCGAAACCAGTACCGTCACCCCGTCTAACTGCAACGGAATCGTACCAATCAGAAAGCGGTGAGACCCGTTTAACGTGAAGGCTTGCCAGGTTGCCCACCAAAACCCGCCGCTCACCACCAACACCCCCAACGCCAGCCAGCGCGCCAGCAACGGGCGGCACCAGGGCAACAGGCGGCACAAACGGCCCGCCACATAAACCACCGGCGCACCCACCAAAGGAGTCCAAATAAGCCAAAGTAGTGCGTTATTCATAGGAAGTTTCAGGTTTCAAGTTCACCCCTCGCTCCTCGCTCCTCGCCCTTCGCCCCTCGCCCCTCACGCCTCCCGTCTCACCGGATACCGATGGACAAATTGCCATAACACCACAATGCCACATAACAAAACGATGCCTCCCAGAAGCAGCAGGAGGGGAAAACTGTACCCTGTCCACAACCCAATAAACCAGAGGAGTAGGGCCAGGGCGGTGTAGGCTGTGAAGCGATAGACGTTGTTTGCCCAGCCAGCAAAAGCCAGGATGAAGACCATTAACAGGCTCACTACTCCGTAAATGCCGCCACCCATTTGAATCAGGGTTGAGATGTCGGGGTTGAAGAAGGCGATGAGACCCAGGATAAACAACACGGTAACGGCCGTTAACATGGCTATCCAGGTAATTTGTTTCTTTTCCGCTTGCCCCGGCTGCTGAGAGATTGCCACATAAGCCATTCGTGGTACTGTCACCAGCCGTTTGAACGATTTCACCATCGGCAACCACAACACGATATAAATAGGTATCACAGATTGAATGCCTTCACCATACAGAAATAACCCCACTAACAGAGCCAACAACCCAATTGCAATGTCCAGAATGCCATCTTGATGATAAAGAGAGGCTTTTTCCTCTAACTCTTTTTGACTTAAAACTTGTAACATGTTGTCCTCCCATTACAGGGCGATCAAAAGCCACAATACCACCACCAGACCCACCACAACCCCCAGGATATTCCAGTTGAGTTGACCGGTCTGGCTGGTTTGCAAAACGGCCGCTCCCCGTTGGATGCCAGCCACAACTTGTTGATTGAGCCACTCAAACCCAAACCCTTGCTGCGAAAATTCGTGTAACCAGCCTGTGCTGTCTGCCAAAAAGGCCAGGTGTTGCCGTTGCCACCAGAGAACACCCCCCAGAAGAATCACTACCAGCGAGAGCCAGGTATGGCTGCTGCGGGCGATGTCCGCCACCAACTGTAACGTGGTGTGATGTTCCAGGTGATGAAAGGGCAGGGTGGCGGCCAGAAAACGGCCGAATTCCCCCATCCCCCAACCGCTAACCAATACCCCGGCCGCCAGCGGAGCCAGAGCCAGGCGCATGACCATCGGAGCCTCGTGCCCCTGCGTGTAGCCACGCGGGTCGCCCGCAAACAACCACCACACCATGCGGCTGGTGTACAAAGCAGTCAACCCCACCCCAGTCACCATGCCCGCATAAGCCCAGCCTGGGCTGCCCACCAGCCCCCCTTCCAGAATTAACTCTTTGCTAAAAAAGCCATTGAATAGCGGCAACCCTGCCAAAGCGGCTGCCCCGATGAGGAAAACGGCCGTTACAAAAGGCATCTGCCGCCGCACCCCCCCCATCTGCTGCATATCCCGTGTCCCCAACGTGTGAATGATGGCCCCAGCCGCCAGAAAAAGTAACGCCTTAAAAATCGCGTGGCTGAACAGGTGCAGAGTGGCCGCAAAAACAGCCCCGCTGCCAACCGCATACACCATATACCCCAACTGACTGATGGTGGAGTAAGCCAGCACTCGTTTCAGGTCGGGGGTTGTGAGAGCCATCATTGCAGAGAGCAGGGCAGAAAGCAGGCCAACCGTGAGAACGGCCGTTTTCCAACCCGGCACCAGGGCAAACAAAGGATAAAACCGGATTAACAAATACACCCCCGCATTCACCATCGTAGCCGCATGAATCAACGCCGAAACAGGTGTCGGGGCCTCCATTGCGTCGGGTAACCAGGTGTGTAATGGCACCTGGGCCGATTTAGCCATCGCCCCCAACAAAAAACCAAACGCCACCACACTCAACACCACAGGCGGCAAGGTATCGCCTCGCGCCAGCAAACTGCTCACCTGGTAATCCCCCAGATACCCATATGTCACTAACGCACCCACCAGCAGCCCAACCCCACCCAATTGGGTAATCACCAGGGCTTTCAGGCCACCTGCCACTGCTTTGGGGTTGTCGTTGTCAAAGGAGATAAGGGCGTAGGAGCAAAGGGCGGTCATTTCCCAGAAAATGAACATGGCGAACAGACTACCACTGAAAACCAACCCCACCATCGCCCCAATAAACAGTAACACCAGGGCATAATAACGGCCGATTTCCGCCTCACCCTTCATATAAGAGACCGAAAAAAATACCGCCAGCCCACCAATCACCGTAGCGATATTGGCGAGAAACACCCCCAGGCTATCGGGCACAAAGGTCAACAGACCAAACACCCGACCCAGATTGAGACTCAGCACCACCTGGTCAGTTGCCAGAGGGAACATCATCAAGCTGGCGGCAGCACCCCCCAGGGCAAACAGAACGGCCAGCGTGTGGGCACGTTTTTCCCCCGCCAACCACACCACCAACGCCCCCAACCAGGGCAGACAAATCGTGAGAAGAAGTAACCAGGTAATCATGAAATACCTGCAAACTATGTAAAGGGTAATTAGAGATGGGAGATTTTCACCCTCTCTAATCCCTTCCCCGGCTTCACCCTTTTAACGTTGCCAGCTTTTTGATGTCCACTGTCCCCAGCCGTTGTTTCACCTGCACAGCCAACGCCAGACCGATGATTGCGACAACGGTATCGGAAACAATCACCGTCACCGCCAGACTTTGCCCCAAAACCAACTGCCCACTGCTTTTGCCAGCTATCACCAGGGCCAAAACGGCCGCTTTGGTCAAAATCTGCAACGCCACAATCACCTGAAACAGGTTCCGCACCACCAACAACCCATACAACCCAACCCCAAACAACAAAAACACGGCTAGAAAGAGCGAATTCATCATATTGGGTAACTCAATCTTTAACTTCTGCCCGCAAGAGATTAGAGATTGGCATCTCCAATCTCCAATCTCCAATCCCTTGCCCCTTCAGCAGGATGTTAATTTACGACCTTATATCTCCCCCTCGGTAATAACCCCCACCGGCAAAGTAACAGTTTTTGCCTGTCGCTGTTTTTCGGGGGCAGGCTCCTCGGCCAGCAAACCCAACACCCCCATCACCCCGGCAAAGATCAGCCCAACCTGCACCAACATATCCAGAGCGCGGTTCTGCCAGAGAACGGCCGAAAACGGAACCACCTCACTGGCTGGCGGGGGAGTTTGTGAGAAGGGCCACACCATCCAGCCCAGCAGCAGCAACACCACCCCCAGCACCGCCCCAGACAACCATCTGGGCACGACCGCAGGGGCAGTGATGGCATCTTCGCCCGCAATAGCAATGGCAAAAACAAAAAGAATCGTGACCAGGCCAGCCCCGACACTTAGCTCAATAACCGCCACTTCATAGGCACCCACGAGATAGAGGAGAATGGAAGTAAAAACAGTGACACCGACTAACCAAAGAGCCGTCATTAAGAGGCGTTTTGCCCGCAGGGCCATCAGGCCACAAACCAGTGCCCCGGCCGCGAGCAGCATATCGAACATGGGTTTCCCCTTTTACGCTTCAAAAGCGGAGGTTGGGGTATGGTTGGAGGAGGGAGAACAAACATCCGTGAAGCGTAGCAGTTCAAGATGGATGATACCTGAAGGCCACCACCCATCATGCTACCTCAAGGTATCGCAGAACGGCCGTTTTCCCTAGTGATGCTCGTCATATCCTATACATGATAGAAGTAACATGACGCAATGCGCCATATCACCCACGTTCGTCGCTCCGGCTTCAGCCAACCCCCCCTAAAATGGCAACAACGAACTCGACACACCACTATTCACTGTTCACTGCCCACTGTTTACTGTTCACTGTTTACTGTTCACTATCCAC